>NZ_JBYTEL010000001.1:0-69026 GCF_058789195.1 Cupriavidus sp. FW216-B1
GCGTCCGGGCGCACTTCCTTGACCAGCTCCGGCATGATTTCCGGGTTGGGGTTGGCCAGCGCCAGCACCAGCGGGCGCTCGGCCATGCGCTGCACCATGTCCTGCTTGAGCACGCCGGCGGCGGACACGCCCAGGAAGATGTCGGCGCCGTCGATGACCTCGCCCAGCTTGCGCTTGTCGGTCTTCTGCGCGAAGCGGGACTTCTCCGGGTCCATCAGCTCGGTGCGGCCCTCGTAGACCACGCCGGCCAGGTCCGTCACCCAGATGTTCTCGAGCTTCATGCCCAGGTCGAGCAGCAGGTCCAGGCAGGCCAGCGCGGCGGCGCCGGCGCCGGAGGCCACCAGCTTGACCTCGCCGATGTCCTTGCCGACCACCTTGAGGCCGTTGATGACGGCCGCGCCGACCACGATGGCGGTGCCGTGCTGGTCGTCGTGGAAGACGGGGATATTCATGCGCTCGCGCAGCTTGCGCTCGACGTAGAAGCACTCGGGAGCCTTGATGTCCTCGAGGTTGATGCCGCCGAAGGTGGGTTCGAGCGAGGCGATGATCTCGACCAGCTTCTCGGGGTCCTTCTCGTCGATCTCGATGTCGAAGACGTCGATGCCGGCGAACTTCTTGAACAGGCCGGCCTTGCCTTCCATGACGGGCTTGGAGGCCGCCGGGCCGATGTCGCCCAGGCCCAGCACGGCGGTGCCGTTGGTGATGACGCCGACCAGGTTGCCGCGCGCGGTGTAGCGGAACGAGTTGGCCGGATCGACCACGATCTCCTCGCAGGCCGCGGCCACGCCGGGGGAGTAGGCCAGCGCCAGGTCATGCTGGTTGGACATCGGCTTGGTCGGCGTGACGGAAATCTTGCCGCGCGTGGGAAATTCGTGGTATTCGAGCGCCGCCTGGCGGAAGGCGTCGCGGCTGGGGTTCTGGCTGGAGGGGTTTTCTTCGGACATTGCGGAAGGCGGAAAGGAGGCAATAGCCGGATGCGGAACACCGGCGGGCCGCCGGCGGTGCCGGGCGATGGCACCAAGTATCCGGCAAACGCCCGGCGCGGGTATTGAAATGATCTCAAGCGATGTTGAAATCCGCTGCGTGGCGACCTACGCGGGCGGCGCCTTGCGCGCCTGCTCGCCGAGCTGACGGCGCATCTCGTCGGCCAGCGGATGCAGGCCCCGCGTGGAGTCCGCCGCCACCAGGCTGTAGCCCAGGCCCTGGGCCGCCCACGAGTAGCCGGCCACGCCGGCCTGGGCGTGGGCCTTCATCGGCATGTTCTGCTCGGTCGCCATCGGCCGCACCAGCATGGCCACGCGCGTGCCGTGTCCGTCGTCGTACATGAACAGGCCGGCCGGGCCGTGCTCGGTGGCCACCAGCCGCCCGCCGATGTAGCGGTAGCCGGACTGCGCGAGGTCCGGCAGGGCGATCGGGCGCCGCAGCCGCGTGGAGACCCACTTGAGCAGGTCGGCGCTGTCGCTGGCGCTGATCTCCACCGGGCGCACCGGGTCGGAGGCGAACACCTGGTAGCTCGCCGTGGCCTCGCGCGCCAGCGCCGCGATGCCGCCGGCCGCGGGCTCGGTGGCGGCGCGCCCGATCCAGCCGCCGATGCCGCCCAGGCACAGCGCGACGAAGACCGACGCGGCCAGCCGCCACGGCGCGCCGGTGCGCGCGCGCCGCGCCTCCAGCATGCGGCGCAGGTTCAGCTCGGGCGGCACCGGCTCGCGGGCGATGGGGGCGAAGGCGGCGCGCAGTTGCGCGCGTTGCGCGACATAACCTTCGACGCGGCGCGCGACGTCGGGATGATGCCGCAGGTATGCGTCGATCTGGTGGCGCCGCGCCGCGTCCAGCGCGCCGTCGACGTAGGCCAGCAGCTCCTCTTCCTGCACCGGCCGGCCGTCGTTCCCGCCATCGTTGCCGTGCCAGCCGCCGTTCCGGTTGTCGCTCATTTCACCCTCCGCAATGCAGACTTCGTGGCCGCCCCGGCCACGCCGGTCTCCATGATCCTCAGCAGTTTCTCCCGCGCGCGGGACAGCCGCGACATCACGGTGCCGATCGGGATGTCCAGCACGCGCGCGGCGTCCGCGTAGGACATGTCTTCCACCGAGACCAGCAGCAGTATGCTGCGCTGGTCCGCGGGCAGCGCGTCGAGCGCGTTCATCAGGTCGCGGTGGCGCAGCGCGTCTTCCTGGGTGGCGCGCGACGCCATCAGGGCTTCGTCGACGTCCTCGAGCGCGACGTGCGTGCCCAGCCCGCCGGCGCGCCGGCGCAGCGCGGTGACGGCCAGGTTGTGCAGGATGGCGAACACCCAGCTGCGCGTGTCGTCGTTGCTGCGGCGGCTGTCCCAGTAGGTGATGACCTTCTCCAGGCAGTCCTGCACCAGATCGTCGGCGGCCGCCTGCTCGCGCAGCAGCGCGCGCGCATAGCGGCGCAGCGCCGGTATCAGCGGCTCGACTTGATGCAACATGTCTTTCACTGCGATGTCCTCCCTGGTACACCCGGCCGCGCGGCATCATGCCACAGCCAGCCGGCGGTCCGCCGGCTGGCGCGGTTGCCGCCTTCCGGCTGCCGTTTCCCCTACAGCGCCTGCACCTGGACCGGCGCGGCCGGCTTGCCGTTCGCGGCCGGCGCGATGACGAGGTAGCGCCGCGCCTGCGCGCCGTCGCCGCCCTGCACCACCTGGCGGATCGGGCCGATGGCGTTGACGATGGCCGAGCCCGCCGGATTGGTCATGAACGACGCGAGCGGCTCCAGTATGCCCGTGCCGTCGGCCTGGCTGGCCAGCGCGAGCACGTAGGGCTGCTTCGGCTGCAGTCCGGTGGCCGAAGCCTGCAGCACCTGGAGCAGGCCCTGGTCGAACAGCGTGACGCTGGTCGGCGCGTTGTCCGCGGCGACCGGCTTGCCGTCGGCGACGCGCAGCAGCTTCAGCTGCGTGGTCTGGCCGGCCACGCCGAGCTGCTGCAGGCCGTCCGTGCCGGCGCCTTCGGGCACCGCGTCGGGCACGTAGTTGATCGCCTGCGGGGCCTGGCCGACCGGCACGTTGGCGACCACCTTGTTGCTGGCCGTGTCGATGGCCGCGAGCTGGTCGGCGTTCTCCAGGCCGACGTAGATGCGCGTGCCGTCGCCGGACGGCCACACGCCGTGCGGCAGGCTGCCCACCGGAATGGTCGCCACCTGGGAGAAGTCGTCGGTGCGGAACACCTTGACCTGGTTCAGGCCGCCGACGCTGACGTAGGCGAAGGTGCCGCCCGCCGTGCGCGCGAAATTGACGTGGTTGGTGATCGGGCCGGTTTCGATGGTCTTGAGCGGGCGGAACGGCGGCAGCGCCTCGAAGACCTGGGTGCGGCCCACGTCCTTGAGCGTGAACCACACCTGCTTGCCGTCGGGCGTGGCGGCGATGTTGGGGCAGAACGGGCTTTCCTGCTTCACGTGGCCGACGATCTTGTGGTCGGCCACCGTGACCACGGCCGTGTCCGGGTTGAACGACGAGCAGATGTAGCCGTACTTGCCGTCCGGCGAGAAGATCTGCATGCCGGGCCCGCCGGCGACGGTGATGCGGGTCTTTTCCTCGAAGGTCGCGGCGTCGAGCACGGCGATGTAGTTCTCGCCGCGCACCGTGACCCACACTTCCTTGCCGTCCGGCGTGTAGAACGCCTCGTGCGGCGAGCGGCCCACGTAGGTGACGTGCTTGACCGCGTTGGTCGCGGTGTCGATGAACGAGACCGAGTTCGAGCCGATCGACACCACCGCCAGCGTGCGGTGGTCGGGCGAGAAGCCCATGCCGTGCACCAGCACCTGGCCGCGGTACAGCGGGCTGAAATTGCCCGGCGCCGGGTCGCCGAGGCGGATCACGCCCAGCAGCTTGTTGTCCGCGGGGTCCGTGACCGAGACGGTGTTGGAGAACTGCTCGGCGGCGTAGATGCGGTCGCGGTGGCTGACCGGGATGTCGGCGGCGCCGAGCGCGCCGGGCGCCTGCCCGGCGCAGGCGGCGCCCATGCCGAGCGCGAGCGCGAGGGGCAGGGCGAGGGAGGCGGTCTTCCTGAAGGGATTTCGGGTCATGGTGTGGGCCTTGGTGTCAGTGTGCGTGCATGGCGTGGTTGTGGGCGGCCGGTTCGGCCGGGGCGGTCAGGGTAGCCGGCTGGCCGGGGCCGGCCTGCGTCGGCGCCGGTTCGGACGGGGGCAGCGGCTGGCCGAGCGCCAGCCGCATCGCGGCGATTTCCTGCAGCTGGTCGACGATGATTTCCTGCGCGATGCGCCGCAACTGCTCGTTGTGGCCGTAGCGCAGCTCGGACATCGCCATGTCGATGGCACCCTGGTGGTGCGGAATCATCATCGCGGCGAAGTCCGCGTCGATGTCGCCGCTGGGCTTGACCGCCATGCCGTCCATCATCTTCGTCATGGCGGCGTCGTTTTCGGCCATGAATTTCTCTTCGTCCGAGCCGCCCGTGGCGGCGGTGGCCGCGGCTGCCGACGCGCACAGCGCGAGCGCCAGCATCAGGCCAGCGCCGGCGCGGGCCAGCCGGCGCGGTGAAGCGTGCAGGATCGCCATCCTTTTCCCCTTGTCGTCATGAGGCCCCGATGGGGCCGCTGATGGGGTAGACGCGGGCCGCCCGCGCTTATTCCGCCGCCGCGCGAATTTTTTCGGGGCGCGCCCGGGGGAGGCGCAAGGAACACTTGCGCCCAGGCACCGCATCCGTGCGCGGCGCGCGCCGGCATGCGCGTTCCGGGGGCATTGAAAAATACTGCATCCCCGAGGTTGTCTCTTTCAATTTCCAAAGTGGCCGCGAACCCTGAAGATGGGCCCGTCGGTTTGAAACGCCTTCGTCCGCAAATCCCGATACCCCGCGCCATCGCCATTTCCGGATCCAACATCATGCACAAGTTACTGAGCCTCAAAGGTGTCAAGAAATCCTTCCCGACCAAGGGAAAGACGGTCGACGTACTCGGCGGCCTGACCTTCGACGTGAACGAGCAGGATTTCGTCAGCATCATCGGCCCCAGCGGCTGCGGCAAGACCACCATCTTCAACATCATCGCCGGGCTGCTCGACCCCGATACCGGCGAGATCAGCTATCGCGGCCAGCAGGTCACGGGCCTGCGCGGCAAGGTCGGCTACATGATGCAGCGCGACCTGCTGTTCCCGTGGCGCACCGTGCTCGAGAACGTCATGCTGGCGCCCGAGCTCAAGCGGATGCCCGCCGCGGAGGCGCGCGACAACGCGCTCGAATACCTCAACACCTTCGGGCTCGGCGGCTTCGAGAACAACTACCCCAAGACCCTCTCGGGCGGCATGCGCCAGCGCGTGGCGCTGATCCGCACGCTGATCTCGGACCCGGACGTGCTGCTGCTCGACGAGCCGTTCTCGGCGCTCGACTACCAGACCCGCCTGTATCTGGAGGGCGTGCTGCTGGAGGCGGTCGATACCTTCAAGAAGACGGTGATCCTGGTCACGCACGACATCGACGAAGCGGTCGCGCTGTCCAAGCGGGTGGTGGTGCTGGCGGGCAAGCCCTCGCACGTCAAGCAGGTCTACGACATCGACATCGGCGAGAAGTCGCCGATCGGGGCGCGCAGCCATCCGCATTTCTCGGGCTATTTCCACCAGCTATGCGCCGAGCTGGACATCCAGACGCGCCAGCACTGATTTTCCAAGAACGGGAGTGAACATGAGCCACGCTATTTCCGGCGCGCCGCCGGTTGCCCCGGCGCGCGCGCGCCGCAAGAAGAAAACGCATGTCCTGGACAACGGCTGGGGGCGCTCGGCCATCCAGGTCGCGGCCCTGGTACTGTTCCTGTGGGTCTGGCAGCTCGGCGCCGACATCGGCTGGGTGTCGTCCTTCATGGTCGGCTCGCCGGCCGAGATCTACAAGGCGCTGGCGCGCGGCATGGCCAGCGGCGACCTGCTGCGCGACAGCGGCTACACGCTGATGGAGTCGATCCTGGGCTTCGTGATCGGCACGCTGGTGGGCTCCGTCCTGGGGCTGGCGCTGTGGTATTCGCCGTTCATCGCGCGCCTGACCGAGCCGTTCATCATCGCGGTCAACAGCATTCCCAAGATCGCCTTCGGCCCGATCGTGATCCTGTGGTTCGGCACGGGCCTGGTGTCGAAGGTCGCGCTGGCCGTCTCGCTGACCGCCATCGTGGCGCTGATCGCGGCGTACCAGGCGGCCAAGGACGCCGACGTCGATTTCCAGACGCTGCTGGTGACGCTGGGCGCGGAGAAGCACGACGTGTTCTTCAAGGTGATCGTGCCGTCCTCGCTGCCGGCCATGATCTCCACCTTCCGCATCAACATCGGCTTCGGCCTGGTGGGCGCGGTGGTGGGCGAGTTCATCTCGTCCGAGCACGGCCTGGGCCACATGATCTTCACCGCGTCCGGGCTCTACGACCTGAATACGGTGTGGGCCGGCCTGTTCACGCTGATGGTGATCGGCTTCGGGCTGTATTTCGTCATCGACTACATCGAGCGCAAGCTGCTGCCCTGGAAAGACGACGTGCACCACGCCAGCCTCAATGTCTGACGCGCGCCTTTTCCCCATATCGTCCATTCCACGTGAGCCTTTCATGAAAACCCTACTCAAGCGAACCGCATGCATGCTGGGCCTGGCCGCGGCCCTGGTGGCCGCCGCGCCCGCCTCGGCCCAGGCACCGAAGAAGGTGGTGGTGTCGCAGTTGTTCCAGTCGGTGATGTTCCTGCCGCTCTACGTGGCGCTCGACCACGGCTTCTTCGCGCAGCAGGGGCTGGACGTGACCAAGCAGACCTCGGGCTCGCCCAATGCATCGCTGTCGGCGGTGATCGCGGGCAGCGCGGAGTTCTCGTTGCACGGCCCCGAGTGGACCGCCATCGCCGCCTCCAAGGGCGCCGACGTGCAGGTCATCGCCGGCGTGGTCAACCGCGCCGCGGTCTGGATCGCCGCGGCGCCGGACCTGAAGTACACCGGGCCGAAGGACTTCGCCGGGCAGACCGTGTCGACCGGCATGATGCCGATCGCCAGCACCTCGCTGTTCTCCAAGCTGCTGCGCGACAACAAGATCGACCCGGCCGCCGCCGGCATCACCGTCAAGCAGGTCCAGGCCGGCGCCGAGCTGGGCCCGCTGCTGGCCGGCCAGGCGAGCGTGGGCGTGTTCTACCAGCCGGCGCTGGAGCAGGCGGTGGCCAAGGGCTTCAAGGTCGTGCACAGCTTTCCGCGCCAGTACGGCCCCTACCTGCTGTCGGCCATCACCGCGCGCAAGTCCGTGGATGCCGACACCGCCCGGCGCTTCATCGCGGCGATGGAGTCCGCGCTGCGCTTCATGAACACCCACCCGGCCGAGGCCGTCGCCATCGCCAGGACGGAGTTCCCCTCGATCGATCCCGCCGTGGTCGAGGCCGCCGTCAAGCGCATGCTGGCCGAGCAGGTCTACGCCACCACCGTGGCCATCTCGCCCGACGCGCTGCGCATCGCGATGGACACGCAGATCGCGCTGGGCAACCTGAAAAGCCAGCCCGACTACGACACGCTGGTCGCCCGCAAGCTGATCGAAGGCGGCATCGCGCGCGTGGACGCCGCCCGCTAGGCCGGCGCGGCCTGCCTCACCGCCGCGCCGCTGCGCCGCTTCACCGCCTTACCTGTTTCCCTTTTTCCGTTTCCAGCTGCGATGGTGCCGGACACCATCGCCTACCCCTCTGTTGCCTGCACACACGATCATGAGAACCTATCCCTCCTTCAAGGCCGCGGCCTGCCATATCTCCTCGGTCTTCTTCGACAGCGACGCCTGCGTCGACAAGGCCTGCGACTGGATCGCCGAAGCCGCGCGCAACGGCGCCTCGCTGGTCGCGTTTCCCGAGGCCTTCATCTCGGCCTTCCCGGTCTGGGCCGGCGTGTGGGCGCCGGTGGAGACCCACGAGTTCTTCGTCAAGCTGGCCGCTTCCTCCGTGACCATCGACGGCCCCGAGATGGCCCGCATCCGCCGCGCCGCCAAGGAGCACGGCGTGTTCGTCTCGATCGGCATCAACGAGTCGACGCCCAACAGCGTCGGCTGCGTGTGGGACACCAACGTGCTGATCGGCGACGACGGCAGCATCCTCAACCGCCACCGCAAGCTGATGCCGACCTACTACGAGAAGCTGGTGTGGGCGATGGGCGACGGCAGCGGCCTGCGCGTGGTGGATACCCGCATCGGCCGCATCGGCGCGCTGATCTGCGGCGAGAACACCAATTCGCTGGCGCGCTTCGCGCTGATGTCGCAGGGCGAGAACGTGCACGTCTCCAGCTTCTCGCCGCGCTTTCCCACGCATCCGGCCGGGCAGCCCGCCTATGACCTGGAAGCGTCGATCAAGCTGCGCGCTGGCGCCCACGCCTTCGAGGGCAAGCTGTTCAACGTGGTGTCGTCGAGCTATCTGCAGCCCGCCGTGATCGACATGATCGCGCGCGGCAATCCGGCCGTGCACCGCGTGATCGACGAAGCGTCCCGCAGCGTGTCGATGATCCTCGGCCCGGACGGCGCGCCCATCAGCGAGGTGCTGCGCGACGAGGAAGGCATCGCCTACGCGGACATCGACATCGCGCGCTGCGTGGTGCCCAAGCAGTTCCAGGACGTGGTCGGCTACTACAACCGCTTCGACGTGTTCGACCTGCGCGTGCACCGCCACGCGCACGCGCCGGCGAGCTTCGGCGGCGACGGCGCGGACGGCGCCGGCGACGGCGAATACGGCGAGCGCGCCTGGAAGGGCGTGCCCGAGGCCGAAGCCGTCAACTGAAACAGCACGCGGCGGCGCCGCGCGCCGCCGCCCGCCCAGTCATCCGCCATCCGGAGCCGCATCATGATTTCCAGCCTCAAGCGCATCCAGTGCTTCCAGCGCTTCCAGCATTTCCTGCCCCGCCTCGCCGCCGCGGCCTGCCTGCTGGGCGCGAGCCAGCTCGCGCTCGCCGAGAACAAGACGGTGGTGCTGTCGCAACTGTTCCAGTCCATCCAGCTGCTGCCGGTCTACGTGGCCATCGACGGCGGCTTCTTCGACAAGCAGGGCCTGACCGTGACCAAGCAGACCGCCGGCTCGGCCAACGCGGCGCTGTCCGCGCTGCTGGCCGGCGCGGCCGACTTCTCGCTGCACGGCCCCGAATGGAGCGCGATCGCCGCGGAGAAGGGCGCCGACGTGCAGGTGATCGCCAGCGTGGTGAGCCGGCCGTCGTTCTGGATCGCCGCCGCGCCCGACGCGAAGTTCGACTCGGTTGCCGACCTCAAGGGCCAGACCGTGGTGGCGGGCCAGATGCCCACCACCAGCACCTCGCTGTTCATGAAGCTGCTGCGGCAGAACGGCCTCACGCCCGGCAAGGACGTCAAGATCTCGCAGGTCCAGATCGGCTCCGAGCCGGGCCCGCTGCTGGCCGGGCAGGCCAGGTTCGGCGTGCTGTACCAGCCCGGGCTCGACCAGGTCGCGGCCAAGGGCATGAAGGTGGTGTACGGCTTCTCCAGCATGGCCAGCGAGTACACGGTGGCCGCCATCAGCACCCGCCGCGGCGTGGACCCGGACACGGCGACGCGTTTCGTCAAGGCGCTGCAGCAGGCCGTGGTCTACATGCAGAAGGACGTGGACGGCACCATCGCCATCGCCAGGACCGAGTTCCCCTCGCTCGATCCCAAGGTCATCGACGCCGCCGTGCGCCGCATGATCGAGGGCAAGATATACTCGACCTCGGTCGACATCTCGCCCAAGGCGTTCGAGAACGCGATGGCGACGCAGGTCGAGCTCGGCAACCTCAAGGCCATGCCGGACTACGCCAAGGTGGTCTCGCGCAAGTACATCCAGGCCGCGCTCGGGAACTGATCATGGCCGATGCCTTCTGGGGAGCCATCATGGGCGAGCGCGCGGCGGCGCGCGGCGCGGACCTGCCGACGATCCGGGCCTGCCGCGTGCGCCAGCTCGTGGTGCCGTTCGCGCAGCCGCTGCGCACGGCCAGCGGCACGATGCCGGCCGCGCCGATGATCCTGCTCGACCTGCACACCAGCGCCGGCGTGACCGGCCACGCCTACCTGTTCACCTACACGCCCACCGCGCTGCGCGCCGTGGCCGCGCTGTGCGAGGACGTGACGGCGCAGCTCGCCGGCGCCGCGCTGGCGCCGCGCCAGGTCATGGCCGGCCTGCGCGCCCGGTTCAGGCTGCTCGGCAGCGTCGGCCTGCTCGACATGGTGCTGTCCGCCATCGACATGGCGCTGTGGGACGCCTGGGCGAAGTTCCTCGGCCAGCCGCTGGCGGCGCTGCTCGGCGCGGACCTGTCGGCGAACGACCGCGTGCGCGCCTATGCCAGCTACGGCATGGAAGACCGCGAGCAGATCGTGCGGCACGTGGGCGAGGCGCTCGAGCAGGGCTTCGGTTTCGTCAAGATCAAGATCGGCCATGCGTCGCTGGCCACCGACCTGGAGATCGTCGAGGCCGCGCTGGCGGCGATGCAGGGCCGCGCGGCGCTGCTGGTGGACTACAACCAGAGCCTGTCCGTGGCCGAGGCGGTGGTGCGCTGCAAGGCGCTGGACGGCTATGGCCTGGCCTGGATCGAGGAGCCCACGCGCTACGACGACCTGCACGGACACGCGCAGATCGCCGCCGCCGTCGACACGCCGATCCAGCTGGGCGAGAACCTGTGGGGCCCGGCGCAGATCGGCGAGAGCCTGCGCGCCGGCGCCTCCGACCTGATGATGCCGGACCTCGGCAAGGTGGGCGGCGTGAGCGGCTGGCTGGATGCAACCAGCCTGTGCGGCGCGCGCAACGTACCGGTCTCCAATCATTTCTACCAGGAGGTCAGCGCGCACCTGATGACGGTCACGCCGGGCGCGCACCTGCTCGAGTATTTCCGCATGGCCGAGCCCATCCTGATGGAGCCGGTCGAGGTCGTGCACGGCCATGTGCGCGTGCCGCGCCGGCCCGGCCACGGCATGGCGTGGAACGAAGAACAGGTGCGCAGGTACCTGGCGTGACGGAATCCGTGCCGGCCTCGTTGTGCGAACTGTCGTGCGAACTACCGCGCGAACTCCTCCGCCGGCGCGCCGCGCCGCTGCCTGGGCTTGCCCGCGCGCGCGCCGCCGTAGGCGCCGGGCGTGCTGATGTTCAGCTCCTTCTCCAGCCACTCGATGAAGCCTTCCACCTCGGGGCGCTCGTAGGCTTCCGGCGGGCAGGTGGCGTAATAAGCGTAGTAGGGCGTGGCGGTGGTGGCCGGGTAGAGCGTGATCAGGCGCCCGCTCGCCAGATGGGACTGGATCAGGGTGGGGCGGGCCAGCGCGATGCCCATGCCGTGGGCCGCCGCGTCGACGAACAGGCCCACGTCGGAAAACTGGAACATGCTGTTCGGCTCTTCCCAGTCGAGGCCGGCGGCCTGGAACCAGGGGCGCCACGGCTCGATCGAGCAGCGCAGCAGGTCCGCGCGCAGCAGGTCCGGGAACGTCGTGAACGGCCCGTGCCGCTCGGCATAGGCGGGGCTGCACGCGGCCATGACCTGCTCGTCGAGGATGCGCACCACCTTGCGCCCGGTGTAGCGCCCGTCGCCGAAGCGGATCTCGATGTCGGCCGGCTCGGCCTTGGCGCCGATCAGCGGCACCGAGAGCTGGATGTCGATCTCCAGTTGCGGGAAGTGCTCCTTGATCAGGCCCAGGCGCGGCAGCAGGATCTGGGTGGCGAAGGTCGGCGGCGAACTCAGCCGCAGCTTGGCGCGCGGCTTGATCGTCCTGCCGCGCGAGGACGGAAAGTAGCTCAGCGCATACAGCGCGCTGCGCACCGTTTCGAGATACGACTGGCCGTCGGGCGTGAGGATGATCTCGCCGTTGACCTTGGTAAACAGCGTCAGCCGCGTGAAATCTTCCAGTTGGCGGATGCGGTGGCTGACCGCGCTCGGCGTGATGGCCAGCTCCTGCGCCACCAGCACGCCGCTCTTGAGGCGCGCCCTGGCCTCGAATGCGAGCAGGCAGTGGATCGGCGGCAGGCGGGAGGAGATGGTCGACACGGAGAAGCGCGCAAAGGCGGGCGGTGGAAAGGCTTCCGGTAACTAGCAAGAAGCGTGCCGCAACGGCCAGAAAGCGTGCCGCAAGCCACCGGAAACCATCGCGCAGGTGCCCGGCCGCGCGCGCCGGCCGTCCCGTCCCGGCACGGTGTCGTCGCGCCGGGACGGCCAGGGCGAGGTGCCGCGCCGGCGGCTAGCGCATGCCGTAGTGGGCGCCGCGCTGGTTGTAGCCCTGGTAGTCCAGCAGCGCCTCGACGTCGTCCACCTTGTCCATCAGGTCCGCCGCCGCCGTGACGTCGAGCGCCGCATGGAACTGTGCCAGCGCGCGCGCCACGCCGTGGGTCGCGGCGTTCAGGCAGAAGTTGTGATAGATGACCATCTGCACGCGCGCCGCGCGCTCCTGGGCCAGCGTCTCGGGCGGCGTGTTGACCAGCACCACGTGGGCCGGGATGCGCTCGCGCACCGCCGCCAGCTGCGTGGCGTTGATGCCGGTGGCGAACACCACTTCCGCGCCGGCCCCGGCGAACGCGGTCATGCGCGCGACGGCGTCCTCGATGTTGCCGGTGGCCCAGGCCGCGTCCGTGCGCGCGATGATGGTGAAGTTCGGGTCGTCCCGCGCGTCCCGCGCGGCGCGCAGCCGCGCGAGCATCTCGTCGAGCGGCAGCAGGCGGCGCGGCAGGTCGGAGTGCTTGCCGCTTTCATGGTCGTCGATGTGGATCGCGCTGGCGCCCGCGTTCTCGTACAGGCGCACGGCGCGCCAGATGTTGGCGGGGTTGTAGAAGCCGTTCTCGGCATCGGCGACGACCGGCAGGTCGACCGCGTCCGCCACCGAGCGGACCGCGGCCACCAGCTCGTCCAGCGTGAGCAGGCCGACGTCCGGCATGCCGCGCGAGGAAGCCACGCCGTAGCTGCCGACGTAGACCACGGGAAAGCCCGCCTTTTGCACCAGCAACGCGCTGAGCGGATCGAAGGCGCCCACCGCGGGAACGGTGGCGCCGGTTTCGAAGAGCGCCTTGAAGCGCAGGCGCAGTTCTGCTTTGGAAGTCATGGGAATGGATCTGAAGGAGAGAAGCCCGGGGCCGCCGCGCGGGGCCCCGGTGCGAGGTCAGAGAAAGCCGACCGACAGCCACGGCACGAAGGCCACCACCAGCAGCGCCAGCAGCAGCGCGCCCAGGTAGCCCCACACGCGCCCGAACACGGCATCCGCGGAGACGCGCCCGATCGAGCAGGCGGCATAGAAGCCCACGCCGAACGGCGGCGAGAACATGCCCATGCCCATCGCCAGGATCACCACCATCGAGTAGTGCACCTCGTTGATGCCGAGCGTCTTGGCCACCGGGAACAGCAGCGGCGCGAACAGCACGATCGCCGGAATGCCCTCCAGCACGCTGCCGAGGATGACGAAGGCCAGGATGGTGATGAGCAGGAAGCCCGGCGCGCCGCCGGAGGCGCGCACCATCAGGTCCACCACGTCGGCGGAGAAGCCCGACTGGGTCAGCGCCCACGACATCGCCGTGGCCATGCCGATGGTGAGCAGGATCGCGCCGGACAGCGTGGCGGTCTCGACCAGCGTCGGATAGAGCTGGCGCAGGTCGATGTTGCGGTAGAGGAAGCAGCCGATCATGCCGACCAGCACGATGTAGGCCACGCCCACGGTGGCCACCTCGGTCGCGGTGGCCGCGCCCATGACCACCGCGTAGCGGATCAGCACTGGCAGCGCCAGCGCCGGCACGGCGAACAGCAGCGTGCGCAGCACCACGCGCAGCGGCGCGCGCGCCAGTCCCGGCGCCGGCTCGCGGCGCGCGCGCGCCCAGCACACCACGGCGATGGCCAGCGTGGCGACCACGGCGGGCATCAGCCCTCCCGTGAACAGCGCCGTGATGGAGACGCTGCACACGGCGCCGATGGTGATCAGCACGATGCTGGGCGGGATGGTCTCGGTCATCGCGCCGGTGGACGAGAGCAGCGCCACGAGGTCTTCCGGCTTGCAGCCCCGCTTCTTCATCTCCGGGAACAGCGCCGGCGCGATGGCGGCCATGTCGGCCACCTTGGAGCCCGAGATGCCCGAGACCAGGAACATGGCGCCGAGCAGCGTGAACTGCAGCCCGCCGCGCGTGTGGCCGATCAGCGCGGCCATGAAGTCGATCAGCGACCTGGCCATGCCGCTGATTTCCAGCAGCGCGCCGAGCAGCACGAACAGCGGCACCGACAGCAGGATCATGTGCGACATGCCTTCGTCGATGCGGCTCACCACCACCGAGTACGGCGAGTCCGTGACCAGCCCGATATAGGCCAGCGTGGCCACGCCGAACGCGAAGGCGATCGGCTGGCCGGCGGCGATGGCCGCGCCCAGCAGCAGCACGAAGAAGATCAGCAGGTTGTAGTTGCCGATCGACAGCAGCAGCGGCCCGGCCAGCCACAGCAGCCCGGCCACGGCCGCGAGCACGGCCAGCGCCTGCAGCGCGTCGCGCAGCGAGGCGCGCTTGAGCAGGCCCGCGAGCGAGGTCAGCGCCATCAGCACAGCGCCGGCGGGTAGCGCGGCGGCGCGGTAGCCGGCCGGCATGCCCAGCGCGGGCGTGGTGATTTCCATCTCGTCGTGCGCGTGGCCGATGGCGGGCACGATGATGAGCATCACGAAGGCGCACACCACCAGCGCCGACATGGTCTGCAGCCACGCCTGCCAGCGCGGCGACAGGCGGTTCACCAGCGCCGTCAGGCGCATGTGCTCGCCCTTGTCGAGCGCCAGCACCGCGCCCAGCATGGTGAGCCAGATGAACAGCGTGGAGGCCAGCTCGTCGGTCCAGTCCAGGGGGTTGTCGAACACGTAGCGGGACACCACGCCGGCCAGCAGGATGCAGGTATCCGCCAACACCAGGCACGCGGCCAGCGCGCCCACGCAGCGCATCAGCAGCCGGTGCGCGCCGAGCAGGGGCGTGGCCGAAGGATGCAGCGCGGCGGCCGGGATCAGGGGCCGCTCGATCACGAGATCTTTCCTCCGAACTTCTCGAGCAGGCTCCAGGCCTCGTCGCCGAAGCGGCGGTGCCATTCGGCGTAGAAGCCGGCGGTGCGGAGCCTGGCGCGGAAGGCTTCCTGCTCCACGCTGTTGAACTTGAGGCCGCGCCCGCGCAGGTCGTCGACCAGCGCGTCGTTGGTCTTCCTGGTGTCGGCGCGCTGCTTCAGCGCGGCTTCGTTGACGTTGCGCGTGACGACCTGCTGCAGGTCGGCCGGCAGCTTGCCGAACTTGGCCTTGTTGCCGAGGAACCAGAAGCCGTCCCACATGTGGTTGGTCAGCGAGCAGAACTTCTGCACCTCGTAGATCTTGGACGCCTCGATGAGCACCAGCGGATTTTCCTGGCCGTCGACCACCTTGGTCTGCAGCGAGGTGTACACGTCCTGCATGCTGATGGTGGTGGGCGAGGCGTTGAACGCCTTGAACATCGAGGTCCAGATCGGCGCCGGCGGCACGCGCATCTTCAGGCCCTTGAGGTCGTCCGGGGTGGCGATCGGGCGGCTGCTGGTGGTGATCTGACGGTAGCCGTTGTCCCAGATCCGCTCGAAGGCGAACAGCGAGGTCTTGCCGATCTCGTTGCGCAGGTGGGCGCCGAGCTCGCCGTCCATCGCCGCCCACACCGCCGCATAGTCCTTGAAGGCAAAGCCGATGCCGCTGATCTGCACCACCGGCAGCAGCGTGCCGAGCGTCAGCGGCGACAGCGCGAGAAAGTCGATGGAGCCGGCGCGCAATTGCGACAGCATGTCGGTGTCGCTGCCAAGCTGCGAGTTCGGGTAGACCTGGAAGTCGACGCGCCCGCCCGATTCGGTGCGGATCTTCTCGGCCATTTCCTTGGCGCGAATATTCACCGGGTGGGAAGGGGGCTGGTAGCTGCCGAAGCGCAGCTTGAATTCCGGCGCGGCATTCGCGCTGCGGATGTAAGCTACCGGGGAAAGTGCGGTAGTGGCTACAGCCGCGGTCTTGAGGAAGGTTCTCCGTGTCGTCATGACGGTCTGTCTCTCGCTTGGTCTCGTTGAAATGCGAGGCGCCCGGGCCATGCCCGCGTGCCTCAGCGTTGCAAGTCTAGACTGTCGGAACACGGCAGCTATTATCATTGTGTCGTTAAATAATTTCCACCTGGTTAATAGATAAATCCCTTGTAAATCATGGAATTGCGCCATTTTCGTTGCTTCATGGCCGTGGCGGATTGCCTGCATTTCGTGCGCGCGGCGGAGTTGCTGCACATCTCGCCGCCGGCACTGACCAAGCAGATCCAGGAAGCCGAGCGCATGCTCGGCGTGCGGCTGTTCCACCGGACCACGCGCTCGGTGTCGCTGACCTCGGCCGGCGAGGTGTTCCAGGTCGAGGCGCGGCGCGCGCTGGAGCAGTTCGCCCAGGCCGAGGAATCCGTGCGCCGCGCCGGGCGCGGCGAGATCGGGCGCATCGAAGTGGGCTACATCGCCTCGACGGCGTACTCCGGCGTGCTCCAGGCGGAACTGTCGATCTATCGCAAGCACTATCCCGACCTCGAGGTCAACCTGCGCGAAGGCGCGCTCGCGCGGCTGCCGCAACTGATCGAGGCGGGCACGCTGGACGTGGCGTTCCTGCGCCCGCCCGTGACCTATCCGGTCGGCATCGACGGCATCGTGATCGCGCGGGAGCGCTTCGTGCTCGCGCTGCACGCGGAGTCGCCGCTGGCCCGGCTCGACGTGGTGCACCCGGCGCAGTTGCGCGACGAGCGCTTCATCCTGCCGGAGCAGGAATCGGGCACGCTGGAGATCGGCCGGCGCGGCCAGTTCCATCCGCAGATCGTGACGCGCCCGGGTCGCCTCGTGGCGGTGGTGACGATGGTGTCGCTGGGGTCGGGCGTGGCGGTGGTGCCGCATTCGGTGGTCGACCACATCGTGATTCCCGACGTGGTCTACCGCGAGATCCACGGCGGCGTGGTGCCGACCGAGATCGCGGTGGCGCACCGGCGCCACGAGAAGGCGCCGGCGGTGCGCGCGTTCATCCGGCAGGTGCGCGAGCGCGGCAAGGCCGCGGCGGCGTGAGCGGGCAGCCGCCGTCCCGATGATCTGCGATCCCCTCGGAGGGCCGGCCCTCCGTGGAGGGGAACCGGGAACACGCGGGTGGCGCGCCGGCGCCCCCGGCGGCCATGTCCGGAGCGCACCGGATTCTTGTCCGTTTCCAACGGAACGCCGGGTGCCTTTCCCTGTCTATGTTGAGCATCCACGCTACAATGCTGCCGCGCACCATCCATGCGCCGCTTGCATCAAGCGGTTGCCGCGCCACCTGGACCGCCCCTGTTTTTACCCTCGTCTTCGCCCCCAGACCGATGCGATCCCTGCTGTTCCTGCTCACCGCCTTGTGCCTGTCTCTGCTGTCCTTCGGGACGGCGGCGAACGTGCATGCCGGCGGCGCGCAGCCCGAGGCGGCGCGCGCGGAGGCGTTCGCCGCGGCGGTGCCGCGCGCGCTCGACGGGCTGGACGGCATCGCCGACCCCGGCCACGTGGTGGCGCCCGGCGACGACGGCCTGATGGCCGAGGCGGAGCCCGAAGCGGTGGCGGTGGCGGAGGACGAGCCGCCCGGCTACTGCGAGATCTGGTCCGCCGACCTGCTCGATCCGCTCGACCTGCTCGACGAGATCGAGGAATCCAGCGCGCTGTTCGCGCTGCCCGCCGTGCGCGTTTCGCCGCCGCCCATCGCGCGCGCGCGGCCGTTCCCCGCACCTCCGGCACCGTTGCCGGCGGCGTTCTTCAAGCCGCCCATCTCCCTGATCTGACAGCCCCGGCAATCCCGGCGCGCATCGCGCGCGCCCGGGATGCGTTCCCATTGCCTGGGCGCCCCGGTCCGCTCGCCACCGCGCGCGCGGACTGACTGCCGCCGCGCGCCGTGCGCGCGCCGGTGGCGGGCGCGCAGCCGTCTTGCCTGCCCCCTTTCGTCATGCAGATCAAACAGATCAGACAGATCACGATGTATTCCGTGGTGGCGTTGCTGCCGCTCGGCGCCTTGCCGGCGCTGGCGGCGCAGACGTTCACCTTGCCCGAGCTGCTGTCCTTGTCGCAGTCCACCAACAAGGGCGTCGAGGCGGCCCAGGCCGGCGTCGACGCCGCCAGTGCCGCCGTGACCAGCGCGCGGGCCTATCCCAATCCGCAGGTGGAGGTGCTGTACGGTCGGCTGTCGCCGCGCAGCGCCGGCGTGGCCGGCGGTCCCGCGCCGACCGTGGCGATCACCCAGAAGCTGGACTATCCGCAGCAGCGCCGGCTGCGCGCCGACATGGCCGGGCGCAGCCTGGAGGCCACCGAGGCGGGCCGCCAGGCGTTCCGGGCCGAGCTGGCCGCGCGCGTCAAGACCGCGTATTTCGAGGTGCTGCGCCGCGAGACCGAGCAGGCCGCGGCGCAGGACGACCTGGCCATGATGCGGCAGATCCACGACCGCGCGCGCCTGCGCGTGGCGGTGGGCGAGGCGCCGCGCTACGAGCTGATCAAGGCCGAGACCGAATTGCTGAGCGCGCAGAAGACGCTGCAGAGCGCGCACCTGCGCGTCAAGCAGGCCAAGGCGGCGCTGCGCCAGCAGGTCGGCGGCGCCATGCCGGCCGACTACGCGGTGGCCGGCAGCCTGAGCCAGCAGGCGCCGCTGCCGGCCTTGCCGGTGCTGCGCGACACCCTGGGCGGCAGCAATGCCGAGCTGGCCCAGCGCCGCCTCGAGGCGGACCGCGCCAGCCTGGCGGTGGACTACCAGCGCTCGCTGCGGCTGCCCGAGCTGGCCGTGCGCGCCAGCGCCGCGCGCGAGCCGGACAACACCGTCTCGCAGGTCGGCCTGACCCTGACCATTCCGCTGTGGGACCGCCGCACGGGCCCGGTGGGCGAGGCCACCGCGCAGGCGATCCAGGCCCGCACCGCGCTGGAGCTGCGCGAGTTCGAGCTGCGGCAGGAACTGGAAACCGCCTACCGCCAGTACGAGATCACGCAGGCGCAGGTCGGCGCGCTGGAGGGCGGCATCGTGCGCCAGGCGGAGTCGGCGCTGGCGGTGGCCGAGTCGGCCTACCGCTTCGGCGAGCGCGGCATCCTCGATTACCTGGACGCCCAGCGCGTGCTGCGCGGCGCGCGCAGCGACCTGATCGCGGCCCAGTACGAATTGCAGACCGCCACCATCCAGATCGAGAAGCTGCTGTCGAGCGTGCCCGGCGATGCCGCGGCGGCGCCGGCTCTCGCGCCATCCGTGGCGTCACCTCTGGCGTCACCCCCCGCAGCGTCTCCCGCTTCCACGGCACCTACGGAACCCAACTAAGCATGCGTCCCCATTTCCTTCTTTCCCTGACGGCAACCGCAGCCCTGCTGTTTTCCCTGGCCGGCTGCTCCGACGATCCCGCGCCCGCCGCCGAGGCGCCCAAGCTGCCGCCGGGCGTGGTCAGGCCCGAGCCGGCCCTGCAGCAGACGCTCAAGGTGGCGCCGGTGGCCACCAGCGCCTTCAGCGAGGTGCTGCGCGTGGCCGGCCGCATCGATTTCGACGAGCAGCGCGTGGCGCGCATCGGCGCCAGCGTGACCGGCCGCGTGACCGATCTCTACGGCATCCTCGGCCAGGAGGTCAAGGCCGGGCAGGTGCTGGCGCGCCTGCACAGCAGCGAGCTGGGCACGGCGCAGCTGGCCTTCCTCAAGGCCGAGTCGCAGACCGATCTGCAGGCCCGCAACGCCGAGCGCGCGCGCCAGCTGTTCGCCGCCGACGTGATCGGCCGCGGCGAGCTGCAGCGGCGCGAGAGCGAGCTGGCGATCGCCTCGGCCGAGATGCGCGCCTACCGCGACCAGCTGCGCGTGCTGGGCATGTCGGCCGCGGCGGTGGCGCAACTGGCCAGGAGCGGCAGCATCGATTCGTATTCGCCGGTGTTCTCCAGCATCAGCGGCACGGTGGTGGAGCGCAACGTGGCGCAGGGCCAGGTGGTGCAGCCGGCCGACGCGCTCTACACCGTGGCCGACCTGTCGCGCGTGTGGGTGGTGGCGGAGGTGCCCGAGCAGCAGGCCGCGCTGGTGGCCGAGGGCCAGAGCGTGGACATCGAGGTGCCTTCGCTGGGCAACGGCGCCGGCCGCAAGCAGATCACCGGCAAGCTGATCTACGTGGGCCGCACGGTGAACCCGCAGACGCGCACGGTGCTGGTGCGCACCGAGCTGGAGAACAAGGAGGGCCGCCTCAAGCCCGCCATGCTGGCCAGCATGCTGATCAACAGCGCGCCGACCGAGCAGCTGGTGATCCCCGAGTCCGCCATCGTGCGCGACGGCAACGACGAGCAGGTCTACGTGGAGCTGCCCGGCGGCCAGTACCGCCTGGCCAAGGTCCGGCTGGGCGCGGAGAGCGACGGCATGCGCGTGGTCCACAGCGGCGTGAAGGCCGGCGACCGCGTGGTGGTGGATGGCGCCTTCCATCTGGACAACGAGCGCAAGCGCCTGGAACAGGGATAAGCGGCCATGATGAAATCCCTTGTGGAAGCCGCCATCAAGCAGCGGCTGGTGGTGTGCGTGCTGGCGGTGGTGCTGTTCTTCTTCGGCCTGCGCGCGGCCACCAAGTTGTCGGTGGATGCGTTTCCCGACGTGACCAACGTGCAGGTGCAGATCGCCACCGAGGCCACCGGCCGCTCGCCGGAGGAGGTGGAGCGCTTCGTCACCGTGCCGATCGAGATGGCCATGACGGGCCTGCCCGGCCTGGAGGAGATGCGCTCGCTCAACAAGGCGGGCCTGTCGCTGATCACGCTGGTCTTCACCGACGCGACCGACGTGTACTTTGCCCGCCAGCTGGTGATGGAGCGCCTGATCGAAGTGGGCGGGCGCATGCCCGAGGGCGTGACGCCGGTGCTGGGCCCGGTCTCCACCGGCCTGGGCGAGGTCTACCAGTACACGCTCGACCGCGCCGACGACGGCAGCCGCGCGCTGACCACGGACGAGCTTTCCGAGCGCCGCATCGCCCAGGACTGGGTGGTGCGCCCGCTGCTGCGCTCGATTCCCGGCGTGGCCGAGATCAACTCGCAGGGCGGCTACGTCAGGCAGTACCAGGTGCTGGTCAACCCGGAGCGCATGCGCCACTACCAGATCACGCTGCAGCAGGTCTACCAGTCGCTGGCGCGCAACAACGCCAACTCCGGCGGCGGCGTGCTGCCGCACTACGCCGAGCAGTACCTGATCCGCGGCGTGGGCCTGGCCAGGGGCGTGGACGACATCGGCAGCATCGTGCTCAAGGAGGTGGCCGGCACGCCGGTGTACGTGCGCGACGTGGCCGACGTGGCGGTGGGGCACGAGGTGCGGCAGGGCGCGCTGGTCAAGAACGGCGAGACCGAGGCCGTGGGCGGCATCGTGATGATGATGCGCGGCGGCAACGCCAAGGAAGTGGTGAGCCGCGTCAAGGCCCGCGTGGCCGAGATCAACGAGCGCGGCATGCTGCCCGGCAAGCTGCAGATCGTGCCGTACTACGACCGCAGCGAACTGGTGGACTCCGCCTTGTGGACCGTGACCAAGGTGCTGCTCGAAGGCGTGGTGCTGGTGGTGATCGTGCTGTTCCTGTTCCTCGGCGACGTGCGCTCGTCGGTGATCGTGCTGGCCACGCTGGTGCTCACGCCGCTGCTGACCTTCATGGTGATGAACCAGGTGGGGCTGTCGGCCAACCTGATGTCGCTGGGCGGGCTGGCCATCGCCATCGGCCTGATGGTGGACGGCTCGGTGGTGGTGGTGGAGAACGCCTTCGAGCGGCTCGGCTACCGCGAGAAATCGCGCCTGAGCAAGACCGAGATCCTGGTCAAGGCGGTGCAGGAGGTGGCCACGCCGGTGATCGTGGGCGTGGGCATCATCATCCTGGTGTTCCTGCCGCTGATGACGCTCAAGGGCATGGAAGGCAAGATGTTCGCGCCGCTGGCGTTCACCATCTCGATCGCGCTGGCGATCTCGCTGCTGCTGTCGCTCACGCTCTCGCCGGTGCTGGCGTCCTACCTGCTCAAGGGCGGCTCCGAGCACGACACGCGCCTGATCGCGTTCATGAAGCGCCATTACCTGCGCATGCTGCGCTGGGCGCTGGCCAACAGCCGCAAGACCGTGATCGGCGCGGTGGCGGCGTTCGGCGCCACCCTCGCGATCGTGCCGCTGCTGGGCACGTCCTTCATCCCCGAGATGAAGGAAGGCTCGATCGTGCCCGCGCTCGACCGCGTGCCCAACATCTCGCTGGAGGAATCCATCAAGCTGGAGATGGCGGCCAACAAGCTGGTGCTGTCGGTGCCGGGCGTGAAGTCGGTGGTGTCCGGCGTGGGCCGCGGCGAAAGCCCGGCCGACCCGCAGGGCCAGAACGAGTCCACGCCCATCGCCAGCCTCAAGGGCCGCGACGAGTGGCCCGACGGCTGGACCCAGGACGACATCGCCAACGGCATCCGCGAGAAGCTCAAGGCCATCCCCGGCGTGCAGATCGTGATGGCGCAGCCGATCTCCGACCGCGTCGACGAGATGGTCAGCGGCGTGCGCTCGGACGTGGCGGTGAAGGTGTTCGGCGACGACCTCGACAAGCTGCGCGACCTCGCCGGCGAGATCGCGCGCGTGGCCGCCGGCATCCCGGGCTCGCAGGACGTGCGCATCGAGCGCATCTCCGGGCAGCAGTACCTGTCCATCGAGATCGACCGCCAGGCAATCGC
The DNA here is from genome assembly GCF_058789195.1 of Cupriavidus sp. FW216-B1. Classification (NCBI taxonomy): domain Bacteria; kingdom Pseudomonadati; phylum Pseudomonadota; class Betaproteobacteria; order Burkholderiales; family Burkholderiaceae; genus Cupriavidus; species Cupriavidus sp. FW216-B1. The sequence continues at coordinate 22,595 of NZ_JBYTEL010000001.1, forward strand.
GCGCTACGGCCTGAACGTGTCCGACATCCACGACATCATCGAGATCGCCATCGGCGGCAAGCGCGCCACCGACATCTTCGAGGGCGAGCGCCGCTTCGCCGCGGCGGTGCGCCTGCCCGCGGACTTCCGCGACAACGTGCAGGCCATCCGCCAGCTGCTGGTGGCCACGCCCAACGGCGTCCAGGTGCCGCTGCAGAGCGTGGCGAAGATCGAGGTGACGGACGGCCCGGCGCAGATCAGCCGCGAGATGGCCAAGCGCCGCGTGGTGGTGATGATCAACGTCAAGGACCGCGACCTGGGCGGCTTCGTCGCCGAGCTGCAGCAGGCGGCCGACAGCAAGGTCAAGCTGCCCGAGGGCTATTACCTCGAGTGGGGCGGCCAGTTCCAGAACATGGAACGCGCGATGGGCCACCTGAAGATCATCGTGCCGGTCACGGTGGCGGCGATCTTCTTCCTGCTGTTCCTGCTGTTCAACTCGCTGCGCTTCGCCACGCTCATCATCACCGTGCTGCCGTTCGCCTCCATCGGCGGCATCATCGGCCTGTTCGTCACCGGCGAATACCTGTCGGTGCCGGCCTCGGTGGGCTTCATCGCGCTGTGGGGCATGGCCGTGCTCAACGGCGTGGTGCTGGTGTCCTACATCCGCACGCTGCGCGACTCGGGCCTGCCGCTCGACGACGCGGTGGTGCAGGGCGCGGCCCAGCGCTTCCGCCCGGTCATGATGACCGCCACCATCGCCATGCTGGGGCTGGTGCCGTTCCTGTTCTCCACGGGGCCGGGCTCGGAGGTGCAGCGCCCGCTGGCGGTGGTGGTGATCGGCGGGCTGATCACCTCGACGCTGCTCACGCTGGTGATGGTGCCGACGCTGTACCGCTGGTTCGACAACCGCGAGCCGGCGCCGCGCAAGGACGTGTCGGTGTGAGGCCGTGCGGGCCGCCGGCGGCGGCCTGCCGTGCTTGGCATGCGCGGGCCGCCTCGTGTGGCGGAGTCGGTGGCCCGCGCAAAATCACTGGACAATCGCCGCGGTTGTTGTACAATCCGGGCCTTCGTCTGCATCGGTTTCCATCGGTTGCCGCTGCATCGGTCGTTGTTCCCCGATAGCTCAGTCGGTAGAGCGCCGGACTGTTAATCCGTAGGTCCCTGGTTCGAGCCCAGGTCGGGGAGCCAAGAAATTCGAGGGCCTGCAGCGTTGCCGCTGCAGGCCCTTTTTTCATTTCACGATGACTCCAGCCTGGCACTTCGCTGGGCTGCGCCGAAGCCAGATGTGGCAGGTTTATCAATTACTTAGGCGAGTTCAGCATATGCCGGTGCATTCCGAAACCTGACCCGCTTCCCTCTTTGCTGGCCCCTATGAGGCTCTTGGGAAACGGGGCTTTCCGAGGAGTCATCATGGCAAAGATCAAGCTCACCAAGTCTGCCGTCGATGCAGCGCAACCCCAGGCGCAGGCCATTGAGTTGCGGGATACCGTCGTACCCGGCTTCATGTGCAAGATTACCCCAGCGGGCCGCAAGGTGTTCATGCTCCAGTACCGCACCAACGCGGGCGAACGCCGCAAACCCGCCTTGGGCCTGTACGGTGAACTCACCGTGGAGCAGGCCCGCGCACTGGCACAGGAATGGATGGCCGAGGTACGGCGGGGAGGCGATCCCAGCGCGGCCAAGGCTGCCGCCCGTTCCGCCCCCACGGTCAAGGAACTGTGCGGCAAGTTCATGGAGGACTACTCCAAACAGCGCAACAAGCCCAGCACGCAGGAAGGCTATCAGAGCGTCATCGACCGCAACATCATTCCGCTGCTGGGCCGCATGAAGGTGCAGGACGTGAAGCGTTCCGACGTTGCCGCAGCGATGAAGAAGATGGCCCACAAGCCCGCCGATGCGAACCGTACATTCAGCGTCATGCGCCGCATGTTCAACCTGGCCGAAGTATGGGGCTACCGCCCCGACGGGACCGACCCTTGCCGCCATGTCCCGGTGTACCCCGACGGCAAGGTCACCCACCTCATCAGCGACGAAGACATGAGTAAGTTGTTCCGTCATCTGGAGCGCATGGAAGCGGAAGGGCTGGAGCACTACATGGCGGCATAGAGGAAGTTCCAGAGCCGCGTGGCTTCCGCGCGATCCGGGTACTTGATGACCGTTTCGTGCAGGAAGTTGCGCTGGATGTAGCTCAATGCCTCTCGCGTCATCAGCGCCAGCGGCCCCTTGAAGACTTTCTCGTCGAAGCGGTCGCCGCCCGCGCCTTCGGGGAACCAGACCACGTCTATCTGCACGCCGGGGAAGAACCGCTCCGACGTTTCGTTGAAGAACAGCAGGCCCACGTTCTTGGGCCACGGCGATTCGCTGGGGCCACCCACCACGTTCATCTGCTGCCCCAGCGCCTCGACGGAAAGCCCCGGCGCATCCGTCGCCAGTGCGCGCCCGACTTCCTGCAAGAAGTCCTGCATCAAGGGCTTGAAGAGATTATCGACACGCGCGAATGGGTTGAAGCGGTCATCGAACGGAACCTTGGCCGCCAGGCTCAACAACTCCTGTTCGGTGTCCGCCCTTGGCCTCGACCGTGGTGCTGTAGCGGCGGATGTAGTAGCGCCACGTTTTCTTGCTGGCCGTGACCGCTTCCGGCGCTTTGTAGGGACGCGTCTGCCCGCCCGGTGCTTGCAGCACGATCAGGTTGCGGCCCTCGACCACTTCGATGCTCAACACTGGGAAATACGGCGGCTGGATCAACTGGCAGTGCGCCAGCAGCTCGCGCTGGATTTTGTCGAACTGGCTGTCGGGCAGGCCGACCGGCGGCAAGATGGGCTGGCCGTTGGCGTCGCAGTCCTGCCCGATCACCACGTAGCCACCGCCTAGGTTCTCGAAGTCGTTGGCGAAGGCGCACAGCGTGCGGATGATCGCATCCGGGTTCCATCCGGTCTTGCACTCGATGCGCTCGCCTTCGACCGTGCGCTGACGCAGCAGATCGTCGAGGTTGATGGGAGCTTATTGTTCGTGATCGTCATCGGCCAATCTCTCCATCAGCCGCATTTGTAACCAAGTTGTATGCACACAAATCCAGACACGCGGAACGCACGTCCGCTTCGCCCTTATCGTGCAACCTGATTTTCAATATGCTCATCAGGTCGTCTTGATTCGGCATTCCAAGCACCAGCCGATACAAAGCACGCTCCTGCTTCAAGGATTCGTGCTTCCTGCGTTGCTCGCTGCTGCTGGTTGAGAAAACGTGGCTGCGGCAGACCGCCCCATCCACATTCCACCATGGAGCCAACCCGGAGGCATCCGCAAGATTTCGTTCAGGTTGTTCGGCCATTTGCGCCAGTCGTTTCCACGGACTGACGCCAAAACTGCCGCTGGTTGATTGGCTGCCCAATTTCTTGGCGATGGCGCGGCGCACAGACAATCCCGCAAATCGCGTGATGCGCCCCTCGCGCTGCTCCAGCGCGACCGGGCTGGGCGCGAGATCCCAGTGGACCATCGAATCGCACCACGGATGCAGATCCAAACCCTCTTGGCCGATGGAAGTCGTCACCAGAACGCGAGGCCAGAACGGGCTGTTGAAGGCGCGCCGCACTTCATCCGGGCGCAATGGCCGTTCATTTTCCGGTTCGTCTTGGGTGCTGGCTTTCGCATCACTGAGCGGAACAGCCAAATGACAGCGAAGCGTGAACGTCCCATCGTCACCCATGCCTTCGTGAAATTTCGCGTTGATATCGCGCAACCGGAACGCGCCCTCCATCTCGGAAAGTGCGCCCTGCAAATCCTCCGAGTAGTCCCGCGAAAGGTTCCAGAAGTGTTCATCCAGCACCGACTCAAATCCGCCATCAACCACCGCCTTTCGCAAAGCAGTCGGATAATTCTTGTTCTTGCGGTCTGTCAGTGCGGCAGCAAACCACGGTTGATTGAGATAGTTGCGGAGACCATTCCAGACCGTTTCCACAATACTTGGTAAGGTCTTTGCATCGCCAGCATCATTCCAATGGCGTTTCAATGCGCGAAGGAAAACAACGCCGGGAGAATCCAGCGCTAACATCGCCAGTTCACCCAATTCCTTTGTCGAAATTTCCGTAATTCCCGAATTTCGTGTTACCTCGTTCCACCTTGTCAAGGTTGAGCCAAATTCGCTCTCCGTATCAGCAATTCCTTTCCAGCCTGTCCATGACGCTTCCCATAGCCCGGCCTTGCACTCCAATGCAGCAACCAATTCCCAAGGCTTTCGGCGCTGATTGGTGTTTCTGACGATACGAATGCCAAGACTTTCCAACACTGCTCGCAGTTGCTGAACCATCGTTGGACGCAAATCTCCCATTTGCGCGCATGGGGGTTCCAGTTGAGCCAACAAGGGGGACGGATGGAACGTCGGCAGAAGCTCCGCCCGTGGCTTCAACCAATGCTTGCGTTTGCCAAGCTGTTCATAGTTGGCGCGCTTTCCAGATTGTTGGTTTGCAAGTTGTTCAGCAGAAAAACTCAACACGCTCGAAAGCGCCGGAGGAACGGCGCGGAATCGGCTGAAAACGAGAACTTTTCCGTGGTCATCGGAATTTGCATCTGCTGCTTTCCAGCCACCTGACAACGGCCACCACGGCAACGAAGGGCGCAACCATGGCATGACCATCTGCGGCTGCGATGTCATTGCAAGCAGCTTGCGCAAGCGAGGATGGGGCCAAGTCTTCGGTGCACGATAGGCATTACGGGCATCTCGCGTGAAATCGAGTTCCTTAGCATCAGGCATCTTGTCTTTGCGCTTCCATGCCAGATATTTGCTGCCAAGAGTTTGCAGTGGCATGGGAACGGATTGCCATAGCGGAACGACCCATTCACGGTCATGAGGATGCTCATTGCTGAAGCATTCATCCATTTGCGTAAATGGCCGTAAGTCACCAGGATTCAAAACTTCTTCATCGAAAATTTCAATGACCGCTTGCGTCGCCACCGAGTTGATGCTGGTGCGCTCGGTGCGAGACATCAGCGGCGACAGCAATTCCATCAATTTTTTTCGTGATTTTCTTGCAGTGTCTGAATGAATATCGCTTTTGCGAAGTTCATCTTGCAGTTTGCGAAACAACGCCTTGGCTTGAGCAGAAATATGCTGCTGCTCGTCGCGCTTCTTCTTGTCATTGGCAAGAAAAGCCACCAGATCAAAGAAGTCTGAGCTTTGGTTGTCCCCTTTGCCGTCGGTATCCTTCTCGTGGTGGCTCCGATACGGTGTGTATGGCGTGGCCGATAGTAACAGCAATGCGGGGGAATCTTTGCCGCCGTCACCATGAATCGCATTCATCACTCGGCTGGCAGCCCGTTCACGATCTTCCAATTCAGAATCCGATTCATCAGCATCTTCGGTGAGATCGCGGAAGCGTTGAAATTCATCAAAGATGACTAGGGCGGGGCTGATATCGCGTAACGCGGCAATTGCAAGTGCGGTGCGTGCCAAAGCAACAAGGTCTTGATACTTGCCATCAGTCAACCATTGATTCACGAGTGGCGGAAGGTGCGCACCAGCATCCAGATCGAACAGTCCACGCAGAGCTTGCCGAAAGCCATCACGAAAGCCCACGCCGCCGAGTTCATTGTATTGTTGCGCCACGTTTGCATAATGCTGCACGAGATCTTCAAATGACTCCCCCGCGTTTCGTTGAAAAGCCTCGCGCAGCTTTTTTGCCGAAGTCGTTCGCCCATCAGAGTATTTGTCGGGAAGAATTTGACGAAGAAGCACCAAAGCCAACGCGCGCTCCTCCTTGCGGCCATCGCGTGACTGCCCCGCGCGAGTCGGGACGGCGGTGGCGGGTGTAAGCTGGTAAACATTGACCGATGCGTGCGTTGGGCGTTCCTGCGTTGGCAGAAGGCTGGGGCGATCAATCAAGCCGATTGCCGTCTTACGCTCCGCTTCAGTCGGCAGGAATGACAGCAGTCGTTGCATATTCTGCCTAGCAATAGCCAAGTTCGAGCAGACATACAGAACGCACAATGGGCCTTGGGCCTTCTTCGCTTTCTTCTCGACCAACTTCTGAATCACGCCGCCGGCAACCACGGTCTTGCCCAAGCCAACTTCATCGGCAACAAGGAAGCGGCGCGCGCCTTGCTTGCAGGTCAAGGTTTTCAGCGCGGCATCAATCGTTGCTTGCTGGAATGGCTGCGGCTTGATGCTCATCTCCGCTTGCCCTTCAATGCCTGACGGACAACTGTCCATGTGGAAATAAATTGCTCCAAGTCCACCTTGGCGGAATCGTTGTCATCTGTATGGACTTTCCTTCGAAGTGCCACGATGCGATCCACCTCGTCCAGACGCGCAGTGTCTTTCAACCACATTCGCAAAGCCTGTTCCAAGGTGGGTAGTTCAAGCCGCATCGCGGCCCTGTCCGTATGCCATCCCGTTGTTCGTTCGGCATCCCAAGCCCCGCCTTCATCACCATCGGGATAGCCACTGAGAATGCTGTGAATCCAGTTCAGCATTTGGGCTGAACCGAGATACTCACTCAACACTCGCGCGTCCCGCTTCTCAATGTCCAGTGGCGGGTCAAAGGGAATGAGCTGCACCCATGCGACCGAGGCATCTTTCAAGTTGAGGCGGCAATGCACAAAGCTGGAATCCACAGCCGCCGTTACGCTTGCGAAGGTGAAATCCTTCGAGCTGCGTTCCCATTCGGCAAGCGAACCTCGAATCTGACTGCATTGCAGCGTGATTTCCGCATCATCAGGACACGGGGATACCTTGCAGGAAATCGAAAGCTGCCCATTAGTACCGCGCTTCTGCTTTGCCTCCAGAAGGTTTGCGGCGACTTGATTGCGCGCCTGTGCCAAACGCTCTTCGACGGTTTTCTCACTGAAGGTCGCTTTGGGGTTCTTGACAGAAATTGCTCGATCCAGCAAATCCTGTACGCCGCTGCGCAGCGCTTCCAGACCTTGCTTGCTGTTGCTGTCAATCTGTGCGAACGCTTCTGCATTGCGCATCCACGCCCGCTTCGTCAGGTTTGGGCTGCCCAACCAAAGCGAGGACGAAGCCTTGCCGTATTCCGCGTAGATCATCTTCGCGTGCAGGCCAATCTGATCGGTTTCATACGCGCTGCCATCCTCGGGTTGGGTTGCGGGTTCATCAAATATTGTCTCGGCCAAGGCCAGCAGCTTTGTGGTTGTAGTCAGAGTTGCGCCGCCCAATACACGATCCAGCTCACTATGCGTGGAAAGCAATTCATGTCCGCCGGCAGGCCATTTCAGGATTTCATCCACCGCGCCCTTATCCAGAAACGGCGAAACCGCTACCACCCGCTTCAAGTCATCAGGTGACCTAGGCAATGTGCGGCCTTGTTGATCCGGCAACATCAGCCGCAAATCGGAAATAGACCATCCTTTGGGAACCCACCACGACACTTTTTCCAGTGCCTTGCCCAAGCCAGCCCACGAAGAAAGCTCAGGGAATGTGGTTGCCAGATTTTGCGCAAGCTCGCCGATTCCCTTGATGGGCTGTTGGATATGCTCTTTTCGGTCGCGTGACGAGTCGCCACCCACCAGTGACAGCCCAATATCCCAAGAGGTATCCATCGTGAGATTTCGACTGCTCAGCAGAAAAACCCAGCGTTCTCCACTTGAACCGTCTTCCTTCACTTGTCTTGCAAGTGCGAACTTGGCGTGCCACGACTTGCCGTTGCCCTGTGCATCCTCATCCCAAGGAACCTGCAAGAGAAATTGATCGAACAGCGCCGAAATTGCTGTGTCATGCCGCCCTTGCGTCAGGCGACCTGATTGCATTAAGAAATGCACTTTTCCACGCAGTTCGCGCAATGCACGCACCAATCCCACGCGCGAGCCTGAGCCTTTCTCATCCACTTCACCAGCCAACGCCAGCAGCGTTGCCGCCACCACGGGAAGTTGCGCCGAATAGGTGGACACCACCGCACGCTCCGTGCGCCAGCCGGGTTCAGGTCGAAGCTCGTCGAGATAAGGTAGATGGGGAAATGGCATGGTCATTTCCCGTTCAAGTCATTGAGCAGTTGACGAACCCGAAACCAACGATAGTGCAGCGGCTCCGCTTGGGGATAGGACATCTGGGGCGTATTCCATTCAGCACGGCGGCGCTTGGCTCCCTCACTGGGGCCAAGCCTTGCTTTTCTTCCTTTACGCTGAACTTCCGCGCTGCAATAGATCTCTCCAAGGCCGTTCAGGCTCTTTCTCTGGCCACCAAGCCACTCTTTGGTCCTGCCCAAGACACTCAGGAGACTTGATGGAAGATTCGGCAACGCTGTTTGCAATGCCTGAAAATCCAGCGCGAGTGCCTGCTGTCTGTGTTCATCGCACATCGTACCCAGGTAATTCCGATATTCATGGTTCTTCGCGCCCTCATCTTGATTCTTGGCTTGCTCCACCAATGCCGCATAAACGGCGCGACCAATGCCAGCCAATGACGAGGCCTGCTGCGCCAGCTTCAAATAGTGCCTGTCCTCATCGTCGGCGGCTTGCAGGATGATGTCATGCCATGCGGCATCCGCCTCGCCTACGTCAACACTCTTCGCAGCCAATCGTCCCAACAAGCTCTGTTTTTTGTCTTCACGTAGAGCTGCCATGAGTTTGTCTCGCAGGAAATCTTGTTCCCTTTTCAATAGGGTGAAATTCATATCCGCGTTTCGCGGGAACCCAGCAGGCGGGTCGGGCAGGCGCACAAACGGCAAAGTCTCCGCGTCTGCAATCCGCTCACCGTCTATTTCGAGTCTGTTCAAGGTCGAGTTCTTCGCGGCAAGCGCAATGCGCTTCATCACCTGAGCTCGCGTAGGCACAATGCCGTCAATACGAGGCTGCAAGATGTCCCAGCGCCCCAGCGCACTCCAGTAGATCATCGCCGGGGTTTGTGCTGGCTCACGCGGCAGAATACGCTGACCAATGACGCCGCTTTGGTTGGCTGCTGCCAGTTGCTGTGTCAGGAGCAATGACGATTCGCGCAGACGCTTCTGGTTGCCTTCAGCGTGAAGCATCAGCCAAGGCACGAAAAGGGCATAGCGCAAGCGGGTGTGCAGCACTGAAGTGCCGGGGAAGAATCGGTCGGCCAATGCTTGATGCAGGGCGAGAAAGCCAATCTCATCGCGCACACCTTGCTCGTCAGCACGCAGCGCCTGCTCCGCTGCGGCAACGTCTTTGCGTGAGAACAGAGCCCACCCAATCATGCTTTGGAACCCTTTGGGTCATTCAGCACGACCATGAATTTTGTCGCCACCGGCTCCACGCCGTGACCGTCGCGCTTGAGCTTGACCAAGCCGTAGCCCTCCACCATCCGCAGCGAGCGCGACAGGTTGGGCACGCGCCGCCCGGAGAGTGCCGCGAGTTCCGTCAGCGACTTGGGCCGCTGGTCGCGGATCAAGCGCAGCAGCGCCCGGTTGTCCTCGGACAGCACTGCCGCCATCGTTGATATAGACGGAAACCAAACTGAAGGCTGGCCCCGGCCAGTCGCCGGAGGGCTCCGTTCCTCGGGGTGGCGGATACCAACGATGCAGCGTTTCATCGCAGATGGTCAGGCGGATGGAAAATGAACGCCAGTTTATCAGGCGGGCATACAAGCAGAACAACGTTGTCCACCGAAGGGGACTGTTTCAGCAAGAGTGGTGCAGCGCCCGCATGTGATGCTGTGTCCGGCTTCCCCATGATGAAATCGAACGGACTTTGGCGCTGCTGGGACTGGAACGACACATGGCCGCCGCCATGACTCATTGCAGCATGGCGGAGAATTTGCTGGCCTGCGCCGATTTACTCTGACGACCAGCAGCCGCGCGATGGGGGCGATATGGCGGCATCAGGCGCTACGCCAGTTCGCGCCGTCGTTGTTCGATCACCCGCTTCCACTTCACCCGCGAGAAGCCATACTGTCATCGAGCACCGCGTAGCACCTGCTGGATCACCCCCACGCTTGCCTTTGCATTGCACCCATGTGGCTCTCAGCCCGTCAGCTGCCATCGACACTCAAACGCTGGATCTCAGCCTAAGTTATTGTGTTGGTTACGTTTTTTCGCGCGATCGAGCTGCAGGAAATTCTCGACAAAAGACATTTTTCATTTCCGGATGCGCGCCGCGGTCCGTCCCGGCCGGGGACGGACCCGCGTTCAGGCCTCGAAGGCGAACGGGCTGACGCCGGTCCGCCCGTAGCCCTCCTGCGCGACGGCGGCGTCGAGCGCGAGCGTGGCGAGGTCGTCCGCGCAGACTTCCACGTGTTCGTCGCGCTCGCGGTAGAAGGCCTTGAGGTAGCCGTGGCAGTCGCCGCAGCTCTCGGCCTTGACCGGCGCCTCGAGGTCGTCGAGGCTCCAGTAGTCCAGCTTCGCGGCGCTGCCGCAGTTGGAGCACTTCGAGCGCACCATGTGCCAGCGGGTCTCGCACAGCGGGCAGTGGAGATAGCGCAGGCCGGCGCGGTCGCCATTCATGATGAGGCTGCCGGCCGGCGCGCAGCCGCACAGCGGGCAGAGGCTGCTTTCCTGTCGCGGGGCCGGCGCCTGGGGTTCGGCCAGGACGAAATCGGCGTACTGCGCCGCGGTGAGCGACAGCGCGGTCCAGAGGAACAGCGCGGCGCCCGCGCCGATCTCGCCGGACTTGCCGTCGAGCAGCTTCGCCGCCATCTGCGCCCGCGCCGCGTCGTCGGCGCGGCGCAGCGGCTCGAGCGCGTCGAGCACGCTCTGCGGCGCGGTCGCGCGCGCGTGGTCGAGCAGCTGGCCGAGCGCGGCCATCCAGTACGACCGCGCGGGCTCTTCGTCCAGGCCGGCGCGCAGCGGGCCGCTCGCGCCGTCGCGCGGGCCGGTGGTTGCCGGCCGCGGCAGCGGCTCGCCGAGAAGCAGCTCGCGCTGCCGGTCGACCAGCGCCGCGATGAAGAGCAGGTAGCCGGCTTCCGGATGGTCCGCGGCCAGGTGCCGCAGGCGGGCGGAGCGGTGCGCGTAGAGCACGTCCAGTTTCGGCCGCAGCAGCGGCTCGATGTCCTTGACGCCGGGGCTGCGCTTGTCCAGCGCGACGGTGTCCGTGACGGGCCGGTTCATCGCCGGTGCCCGTCGGACTTGCCGGCGCCGGCGATCTCGTCGTACCAGCGGTCGTGGTGATGCCGCGCCCAGGCGCGCGACACGTAGCCGGTCAGCATGCCGGAGATCGAGCCGCGCACCCAGATCGCCAGGTAGACGTGGCCGGCGATCAGGAGCACCAGCCCGATGCCCGCCATCGCATGCAGCAGCAGCGCCAGGCGGATCACGGGGATCGGGAAGTACCCGGAGAAGTAGCGGCGCCAGATGACCAGGCCGCTGGCCAGCAGCGCGGCGATGGCCAGCATGATGAGCCAGAACAGCACCTTCTGGCCGGCGTTGTACTTGCCGATGCGCAGCTTGTGCGCGCCGGGCGTGTTGAGCACCACCGCCTTCACGTTGCGGAACCAGAGGCGGTCGCTCTTGACCAGCACGTTGTGATGGGCGAAGCGCGCGAACATGAAGGCGAGCAGGATGAACACCAGGACGCCCAGGAACGGGTGCAGCACGCGCGCGAGCTGCGGCGTGCCGAGCACGCCCGACAGCCAGCTCAGGCTGGGGAAGAACCACGACAGGCCGGACAGCGCCACGGGAATGAAGCAGGCCACCATCAGCCAGTGGCACAGGCGCTCGGCGAACCCGGTGCGCAGGATCGGTTCTTTTTCGGTCATGGCGTCACTCCTCCGTCGCCGCGGTCTTGCGGCTGGCCGCCTGCGGGTCGTCCGGCTCGTCGTCCGGCGCCTTGGGGACGTTGGGCCCCACGCCCACGTAGTGGGTGAGGAAGCCCGCCACGGTCGCGGCGAAGGCCAGGCCGGCCACGGGCTTGAGCCAGTCCTTCCAGCCCCGGACCATCGCGCTGATCTTCGGGTCGCGCGGCAGCTTGTGGTACAGCTCGGGCTTGTCCGCGTGCTGGAGCACGTACATGACGTGGGTGCCGCCGACGCCTTGCGGGTCATAGAGCCCGGCGCCGTCGTAGCCGCGCGTCTTCAGTTCCTCGACGCGGCTCGCGCCGAGCACCTTCATGTCTTCCTTGCTGCCGAAGCTGATGGCGCCGGTGGGGCAGGTCTTCACGCACGACGGTTCCTGTCCCACGCCGACGCGGTCGGAGCACAGCGTGCACTTGTAGGCCTTGTTGTCCTGCTTGCTGATGCGCGGCACGTCGAACGGGCAGCCCGCCACGCAGTAGCCGCAGCCGATGCAGTGTTCCGACTGGAAGTCGACGATGCCGTTGGCGTACTGGACGATCGCGCCGGGGCTCGGGCACGCCTTCAGGCAGCCCGGGTCCTCGCAGTGCATGCAGCCGTCCTTGCGGATCAGCCATTCCAGCTTGCCGTTCTCGTGCTCGACCTCGTCGAAGCGCATCAGCGTCCAGGTCTGCGGGCTGAGGTCGGCCGGGTTGTCGTAGACGCCGACGTTGTGGCCGACCTCGTCGCGCAGGTCGTTCCACTCGGAGCAGGCCACCTGGCAGGCCTTGCAGCCGATGCACACGGACACGTCGATGAGCTTGGCCACCTCGGTCTGGTGCTCGCGGGCGCGCGGCGCCGGCGTGAAGTTGCTGGTCGCCGAGCGCCGGATGATGTTCTGGGATTGCATGGACATGGCGGTCAGGCTTTCTCGATGTTGACCAGGAAGGCTTTGTATTCGGGGGTTTGCGAATTGGCGTCGCCCACGCTCGGGCTGAGCGTGTTGGCGAGGAAGCCCTTGCGCGTCGCGCCCTCGTAGCCCCAGTTGCAGGGAATGCCGATCTGCTCGAGATCCTGGCCGGCGACCTTCAGCGTCTTCACCCGCTTGGTGACCACGGCCTTGGCCTTGATGTACCCGCGCTTGGTCGTGATCTTGACCATGTCGCCGTGGGCGATGCCCTTGCGGGCCGCGAGCGCGGTGCCGATCTCCACGAACTGCTCCGGCTGCATGATGGCGTTCAGGCGGGAGTGCTTGGTCCAGTGGCGGAACAGCTCCGTCAGGCCGTAGGTGGTGGCCACGTACGGGAACTCGTCGCGCGTGCCCATGCGCTTGCGGTCATTGGGGAGGACGCGCGCGGTCGGGTTGTACGTCACCGCCGGATGCAGCGGGTTGCTCACCAGCGGGCTCTCGATCGGCTCGTAGTGCTCGGGGAACGGGCCGTCGACCATGCCGCCGACCGAGAACAGGCGTCCCACGCCTTCGGGCAGCATGATGAACGGGCTCACGCCGCTGCCCGGCGCCGCCGTCGCGGGGTAGTCGGGCACGTCGCTGCCGGACCAGCGCCGGCCATCCCACGACACGATGATGCGCTCGGGGTCCCACGGCTTGCCCATCGGGTCGAGCGAGGCGCGGTTGTACAGGATGCGGCGGTTGGCCGGCCAGGCCCAGGCCCAGCCGGGCGTGGCGCCGTGGCCGGTGTCGGTGTTGTCGCGCCGGGCCATCTGGTTGCCGGCCTGGGTCCAGGAGCCGCAGAAGATCCAGTTGAAGCTGGCGGTCGAGCCGTCGTCGCGCAACTGCCCGAATTCGGACAGCAGCTCGCCCTTGCGCGCGAAGATCTGGCCCTGGTCGTCGCGCAGGTCTTCGAGCGCGTAGCCGTTGGCTTCCTTGGCGACTTCCTCCGGCTCCGGGTTGTACGGGTCCTGGTAGTCCCACGTCATGTTCAGCACCTGCTCGGGGCAGGCGCCGCCTTCCTTCGCATAGAGCTCGCGCATCTTCATGAAGATGCCGCCGAGGATGCGGCCGTCGTGGCGCGCTTCGGCGGGCGGCTCGGCGCCGGCGAAATGCCACTGCAGCCAGCGGCCGGAATTGACGATCGCGCCGTTTTCCTCGGCGAAGCAGGAGGAGGGCAGGCGGAACACCTCGGTCTGGATCGCGGCCGGGTCGACGTCGTTGAACTCGCCGTGGTTGCGCCAGAACGTCGAGGTCTCGGTCTGCAGCGGGTCGATGATGACGAGGAACTTGAGCTTGGCCAGCGAGGCGCGGATCTTGTTCGAGTCCGGCATCGCGGCGATGGGGTTGAAGCCCTGCGCGATGTAGCCGTTGACCTTGCCTTCGTACATGCGGTCGAAGAAGGCCAGCATGTCGTAGCTCTTGTCCCACTTGGGCAGCCAGTCGTAGCCCCAGTCGTTGGCGCGCGTGGCGTGCTCGCCGTAGAGGCTCTTCATCAGGCTGACGAAGAACTTGGGCGTGTTCTTGTAGTAGTTCACCTGGCCGGGCAACTGCTCGGCGGGCGTGCTGGCGTCCAGGTACTGCTTCAGCGTCTGCTGGCTGTCCGAGGGCAGGTTGAGGTAGCCCGGCAGGCGCAGCGACAGCAGGCCCAGGTCGGTGTAGCCCTGGATGTTCGAGTGCCCGCGCAGCGCGTTCACGCCGCCGCCGGCCATGCCGATATTGCCGAGCAGCAGCTGGATCATCCCCGAGCCGCGGATGATCTGCGCGCCGCTGCTGTGGTGCGTCCAGCCCAGCGCGTAGAGGAACGTCGCGGTGCGGTTGGGCGCGCTGGTCGAGGCCATGATCTCGCAGATCCGCAGGAAGTCTTCCTGCGGCGTGCCGCAGATGGTCGAGACCATTTCCGGCGTGTAGCGCGCGACGTGCGCCTTGAGCAGGTTGAAGACGCAGCGGGGATGCGTGAGCGTCGGGTCCTGCAGCGCGTGGCCGTTGGCGTCCAGCTCGTAGAGCCAGGTGCGGTTGTCGTACTTGCCGGCGGCGCTGTCGAAGCCGCTGAACAGGCCTTCGTCGAAGCGGTAGCCCTCGCTGACGATCAGGCTGGCGTTGGTATAGGCCTTGACGTACTCGTGCTGGATCTTGTCGTGGTCGAGCAGGTACTTGACCATGCCCATCAGGAAGGCCACGTCCGAGCCGGCCCGGATCGGTGCGTAGATGTCCGCGACCGACGCGCTGCGGTTGAAGCGCGGGTCCACCACGATCACCTTGGCGCCGTTGCGGATCTTGGCCTCGATGACCCACTTGAAGCCGACCGGGTGCGCCTCGGCGGGGTTGCCGCCCATGATGAGGATGACGTTGGCGTTCTTGATGTCGACCCAGTTGTTGGTCATCGAGCCGCGGCCGAACGTCGGCGCCAGCGCCGACACGGTGGGCGCGTGGCACACGCGGGCCTGGCAGTCCAGGCCGAGGATGCCCAGCGCCCGCGCGAACTTGAAGTCGAGGATGCCGGTCTCGTTGCTGGCCGCCGACGAGGCCAGCATGCCGCTCGACAGCCAGCGGTTGACCAGCTCGCCCTTCTCGTTGCGCGCGATGAAGTTCTTGTCGCGGTCGTCCTTGAGCAGGCGGGCGATGCGCGTGGTGGCCTCGTCCCAGCTGATGCGCTTCCATTCGTTGGAGCCGGGCGCCCGGTATTCCGGGTATTTCAGGCGGTTCTCGCTATGAATGAAATCGACCAGGCCGGCGCCCTTGGGGCAGAGCGAGCCGCGGCTGACCGGATGGTCGGGATCGCCTTCGATGTGGAAGATGCTGGCCTTGGCGTTCTTGGCGCCGTCTCCCGTGCTGTACATCAGGAGGCCGCAGCCGACCGAGCAATAGGTGCAGTTGTTGCGGGTTTCCCTGGCGCGCAGCAGCTTGTACTGCCGGATGTCGGCCGCCCTTGCCGGGCTGGGCGCGAACCCGAGGGCCGTTGCCGTGGCGGTGGCCGCCCCTGCGCCGCATAACTTCAGAAACTGCCTTCGACCGAAATGCAGGTTCGCGCGTGTGTTCGCGCGTGTTTTGGGGGCTTCACTTTGCATTTGAATTGTATCCATACAGAAATTCGTATGTATGGATCTATAAAAGTTACGCGAACTGTAGATGAAATTTCCACGGATTGCCAGAGACAGGTCCTTGTGAACATAACTCGATGGCTAAAAAGTCACATATTTGACGTGTCTTGGCAGCAAATATGAGATAAAAGACATATTAGCGAAGCCAAAGCGACTTTTATCGATCCCGCCTTACGCGGGGAAAGCCGAGTGGCGCTTTGCTGGCTTTGTCAAGTCATCTAGTCGTTTTATGTCCATGCAGTTCATGTCATGCTATGCTTTGATAGCGTATTTTCCATACGTATTGATATTGTATGGATCTGCATTGGATATACCTTGGACATCCACCGCGCCGGTCCGCGCCGATAGCCATCTGGCACCTCCGGCGGCCGCCTCGCGCGCATTACCGCGGGCATTGCCTGTAGCGCCGGGCCTGCGCGGCTCCGACGCGGGCGCCTGCCGTGCGCGATGCGTGTGCATGGGTGCGGGGCACAACGCCGGGCGACCCGGTGCGCGCGGATGCGTCTAAATGTCGCAATTAATCCGGAATGGAATTGATTTGGCCTATTGGGATAAAAGTTATTTTTCATCGCGCAAAAATTGGCCCATGAAATAATTGAAAAAAATAACCAGATTACAAGGGGTTCGATATGCTGTTTTCCAGAATGCGGGTAAGCGCGCGGCTTTACGCCGGATTTGGCCTGATCTTCGCCGTGCTCGTCGCGGTGACCGCGGTGGCGATGGTCAAGGTAGACGTCATCAAGAGCGCGCTGCATGCGAACAGCGAGCGCCATGCGGTGATCCAGCGCTATGCGATCAATTTCCGCGGTTCCGCGCATGACCGCTCGATCGCGGTGCGCGACGTGGTCTTGGCCGCAACGCCCGCCGAGCGCCAGAAGCAGGTCGATTTCATCGCGGCCAGGGCTCGCTTCTACGCCGACTCGACCGCGGGCATCGAGTCGCTGCTGGCCTCCACCCGGACCTCGCAGGAGGTGCTGGCGCTGTATCGCGACATTCGCGCGGCCGAGGCTGCCGCGGTGGCCACCACCAATGCGATCATCGCGGGAACCGCCGCCGATGCGCTTTCGCAGCCGGCTATCCGCGAATTATTGTGGGAGCGCGCAAAACCGCAATACGAGCAATGGCTGGCCACCATCAACCGGCTTATCGATTTCGAGGAAAAGCGCATTCGCCAGGAAAATGACACGGCATTGTCCGAGGCCGGCGGTTTCCTGAACCTGATGCTGACCGCGCTGGCGCTCGCACTGGTCATCAGCGCGCTGGTGGCGTGGCGGGTATCGCGCAGCATCCTGCAGCAGCTGGGCGCGGAGCCGAGCGCGCTGGCCGAAGTCGCCAGGAATGTCTCGGAAGGCGACCTCAGCCCCTATGCCGATGGCCGGCAGGCGCCGCCGGGCAGCGTGCTGGCGTCGCTGTCGGTCATGCGCGAAAGCCTGGCCGGCGTGGTCGGCGACGTGCGCTCGGCATCGGACGTGCTGGCCACCGATTCGACCGGCATCGTGGAAGGCAACAGCGGCCTGATGCGCCGCACCGAGGCGCAGGCCGCCAGCCTGCAGCAGACCGCCGCGTCGATGAGCCAGATGACGGGCATCGTCCGCAACAACGCGGAGTCCGCCCGCCAGGCGGCCCAGCTCGCCGTTGCCGCCAACGAGGCGGCGCAGAAGGGCGGCGCGGCGGTCGGGCAGGTCGTCTCGACCATGAGCGAGATCGCGGCGAGCTCGAAGAAGATCGCGGACATCATCGGCGTGATCGACGAAATCGCCTTCCAGACCAACCTGCTCGCGCTGAACGCGGCGGTGGAAGCGGCGCGCGCGGGCGAGCAGGGGCGCGGATTCGCCGTGGTCGCGGGCGAGGTGCGGCGGCTCGCGCAGCGCTGCGCGGGCGCGGCCAGGGAGATCAAGACGCAGATCGACGCCAGCGTCTCCAGGGTCGAGGCCGGCTCCAGCCTGGTCGGCGCCACCGGCACGACGATGGCCGACATCGTGAGCCAGGTCCAGCGGGTTGCCGCGCTGATCGCGGAGATCAGCGCCGCGACCAGCGAGCAGACCGAGGGCATCGCGCAGGTCAGCGACGCCGTCACCCAGCTCGATCAGGTGACGCAGGAGAACGCGGTGCTGGTCGAGCAGAGCGCCAGCGCGGTCGACGGGCTCAGGCACCAGGCGGCGCATCTGGCGCAGGTCGTGAGCGTGTTCAAGCTCGGCGGCCGGGCGCCGGCGCCGGCCCTGGCGGCGGCGTAGTGGCCGCGCAGCACGGGTCCGCAGCCATGACGACGCCTGCCGATGCGGTTTCCCGCGTGCCCGCCGCCGGCCAGTCCGCGGACCTGCGCGCCGGCGACGAGCCGCCGTCTCCGGCGCAGCGGCGCAGGTTCGCCTTGGTCATGGCCGCCGGCGGCGTCTTCGTCGCGCTGCTGCTGGGCGCCTTCGTCTTCGGCGTCTCGCGCCCGCAGACCGCGGCGGCCGAGGCGGCCGAGCGCCACGCCGTCGCGCAGTGCTGGCGCCGCAGCCAGGCGGCGGCGTCGCCGGCCTCCCGCAGCTTCCAGGCGGAAGCCTGCCGGGAGATGGAAAAGCAGTTCCGCAGCAAGTTCCGGCGCGCGCCCTGACTGCGCGCGCCGGTGGAGCGTATTCGCATGTCCCTTTCTTCAGCGGACGCCGGCAGCCAGCCGGCGCTTCCTTTCCTGCGCCGCCGGGCGGTGGTGGTGTTCCTGTGCGTCGCGGTCGCCATCCTCACCGCGACCGGGGCCGGCTTGTGGCGCTACTTCGGCGTGGGCGGCCTGCGCACCTACGCCGATCGCGC
The DNA here is from genome assembly GCF_058789195.1 of Cupriavidus sp. FW216-B1. Taxonomy (NCBI): domain Bacteria; kingdom Pseudomonadati; phylum Pseudomonadota; class Betaproteobacteria; order Burkholderiales; family Burkholderiaceae; genus Cupriavidus; species Cupriavidus sp. FW216-B1. The sequence continues at coordinate 41,085 of NZ_JBYTEL010000001.1, forward strand.
CGTGGTGTTCGGCGATGCCGACCTGCGCCTGCCGCCGGAACTGGCCGGCAACACCGGCCGCATCCGGGTGGTGCATTTCTGGGACCCGGACTGCACCACCTGCAACAAGGAGACCGACGCGCACCTGAACTACCTGACGCAGATGTACCGCAACGCCAAGGTCGACTTCTACAGCGTGCAGAAGCCGGGCACGCATGGCGCGCTGGCGCCGTTCCTGCAAGGCAAGCTCAGGCCGCTGGCGCGCATCGAAGGCATGGAGCGGCTGCCGGCCAGCCCGTCGATGGCGATCTGGGCGGCCGATGGCCGGCTGGCGTATGCCGGGCCCTACAGCCAGGGGCTGGTGTGCAGCTCGGCCAACAGCTTCGTCGAGCCGATCCTCGACAAGCTCGTCGCCGGGCAGCGGGTCGAGCCGTTCTCGATGCTGGCGGTCGGGTGTTACTGTCCCTGGAGCGTGACGCCGGACGGCGCCCGGTAGAAGTCCACCGACATCGCGAAGCTCAGCACGGTGATGATGGCGATGGAGGCGAAGAACAGCTTGCGCGCCCACCGCCGCTGGTCGCCGGCGGTGCGGCCCGCCAGCCCCAGCCTGAACCAGTAGATGCCGCTCGCCAGCGCGGCGAGCATGTACAGCCATCCGGTATAGCCCAGGACGCCGAGCATCAGCGTGGCGCCGGTGAACGCGGCGATGTAGGCGACGATGTGCCGCCTGGCCGCGGGCAGGCCCCTGACCACCGGCAGCACCGGGATCGCCGCGGCGCGGTAGTCGGCGGCGCGGAAGATGGCGATGGCGTAGGAATGCGGCATCTGCCACAGGCTGAACATCACCAGCAGCGTCAGCGCGGCCGCGTCGAAGCGCCCGCTTGCCGCGCAATAGCCCACCACCGGCGGCATCGCCCCCGAGATGCTGCCCACCAGCGTGCCGTGCACGGAGCTGCGCTTGAGGCAGAGCGTGTACGCGCCCACGTAGACCGCGTAGCCGATCGTCACGAGCGCCACCGGCATGACCTGCCGGGTGGCCGCGTAGAGCAGGCCGGCGCCCGCCAGCCCCAGCACGCACGCATAGAGCAGGGCCAGCGGCATGGGCACCGCGCCGGTGACCATCGGGCGGTTGCGGGTGCGCGCCATCAGGCCGTCGATGTCGCGGTCGACGATGTTGTTGACCACGCAGCCCGAGGCAATCACCAGCGCGACGCCCAGCGCCACGAGGCAGCCCCTGGTCCAGTTGATGTCTCCCCGCGAGGCGAGCAGGAAGCCGCCCGTCACGGAGATCATGTTGCCCATCACGATGCCGGGCTTGGTGAGTTGAAGATAGGGGCGATACATGGTTTCGGGATGCGGGGGGCGCGGCGCGGGTCGTGGCCTCAGTTGATCATCATGTTGTAGTGCATGCTCCAGATGATCCAGACCGACAGCGCCACGATGATGAAGAGGATGACCAGGGTGAACACGAAGCTGATCAGGTTCCAGCCGCCTTCGGACGAGCGGTTCATGTGCAGGAAGAAGACCAGCTGTACCACGAGCTGCGCGACCGCGAACGCCACCGCCAGCAGCAGCGTGGCCGGGCGCGACAGCACCGGGTGCATGATCAGCGCGAACGGGATCACGGTGAGGATGGCCGACAGCGCGAAGCCGATGTTGTAGGAGCGCGCGCTGCCGTGGCTCTCGCCGGCGCGGGTAGTCGCATGGTTGGCCATGATCAAAATGCTCCGAACAGGTAGACGATGGTGAAGACGCAGATCCAGACCAGGTCCAGGAAATGCCAGAACAGGCTCAGGCAGGACAGGCGGGTCACGCTGGTGGGCGTCAGGCCGCGCGTGGCGACCTGGTGCAGCAGCACGGCCATCCACACCAGCCCGGCCGCGACGTGCAGCCCGTGCGTGCCCACCAGCGCGAAGAAGCCCGACAGGAACGCGCTGCGGCTCGGGCCGTGGCCGGCCGCGATCAGGTGATGGAACTCGTGCAGCTCCATGCCGACGAAGACCGCGCCCAGCGCGAAGGTCAGGCCCAGCCAGCGCAGCACGCCGGCCTTGTCGCGGCGGTGCACGGCGAGCATGGCGTAGCCGTAGGTGATGCTGGAGAACAGCAGCACGAAGGTCTCGGCCAGCACGAAGGGCAGCTCGAACAGGTCCTTCTGCGTCGGGCCGCCCGCGTAGGCGCCGCTGAGCACCACGTAGGAGGCGAACAGCGAGCCGAACAGGATGCAGTCGGACATCAGGTAGACCCAGAGTCCGAGGACCTTGGCCGAGCCGTGGGCGTGGCCGTCCTGCCCGTGCTCGTGCTCGTGCCCGTGTTCTTGCCCGCGGGCGTGCGCCTTGGCGGCGTGGTTCAGGATGTGAGTGGTCATGGTCAGGCAGCCTTGCGCGCCAGGGTGGAGACGTGCGCATGCTCGATGCGCGCCACTTCCTCGGCGCTGACGTAGTAGTCGGTGTCGTCGTCGTAGGAGCGCACGATCAGCGCGGCGACGGTGGCGATCGCGCCGGCCGACGCCAGCCACCAGATATGCCAGATCAGCGCGAAGCACAGCAGCAGGATGAACACGTTGACGATGAACGGCACGCCCGTGTTGCGCGGCATGTGGATCGGCTCGTAGTGCGCGGGCGGCGGCGGCAGGCCGCGCTTCTTGGCGACGTGGAAGGCATCGATCGCGTCGACCTGCGGCACCACCGCGAAGTTGTAGAACGGCGGCGGCGAGGACGTGGCCCATTCCAGCGTGCGCGCGTTCCACGGGTCGCCAGTGAGGTCGCGGTTGTGCCTGCGGTCGCGGATGCTGACGATCAGCTGCAGGACCAGGAACGCGATGCCGGCCAGCACGAACAGCGCGCCGACGAAGGCGACGTGCAGGTACGGCGTCCAGGCCGGGTTGTCATAGTGGTTCAGCCGGCGCGTCATGCCCATGAAGCCCAGCATGTACAGCGGCATGAAGGCCAGGTAGAAGCCGATGACCCAGCACCAGAACGAATACTTGCCCAGGCGCTCGTTGAGCTTGAAGCCGAACACCTTGGGGAACCAGTAGTACAGCCCGGCGAAGTAGCCGAACAGCGCGCCGGCGATGATGGTGTTGTGGAAGTGGGCGACCAGGAACAGGCTGTTGTGCAGCAGGAAGTCCGCGCCCGGGATGGCCAGCAGCACGCCGGTCATGCCGCCGATCGTAAACGTCACCAGGAAGGCCAGCGTCCACAGGATCGGCGGCGTGAACTCCACGCGCCCGCCGTACATGGTGAACATCCACGTGAAGATCTTCACGCCGGTCGGGATGGCGATGATCATCGTCATGATGCCGAAGAAGGCGTTGACGTTGGCGCCCGAGCCCATCGTGAAGAAGTGATGCAGCCACACCAGGAACGACAGGATGCCGATGGCCAGCGTGGCGCCCACCATCGACTTGTAGCCGAACAGCGCCTTGCGGGCGAAGGTCGCGGTCACTTCCGAGAAGATGCCGAAGGAGGGCAGCACCAGGATGTACACCTCGGGGTGGCCCCAGGCCCACACCAGGTTGACGTACATCGTCGGGTTGCCGCCCAGCGCGTTGGTGTAGAAGTGGAAGTCGAGGTAGCGGTCCAGCGTCAGCGCGGCCAGCGCCACGGTCAGGATCGGGAACGCGGCGATGATGATGACGCTGGTGACGAACACCGTCCACGTGAAGATCGGCATCTTCATCAGGGTCATGCCGGGCGCGCGCATCTTCAGGATGGTGACGAACAGGTTGACGCCGGTGAGCAAGGTGCCGAGCCCGGACGCCTGCAGCGCCCATATGTAGTAGTCCACCCCCACGCCCGGACTGAACTCGAGGTCGGACAGCGGCGGATAGGCGACCCATCCGGTCTGCGCGAACTCGCCCACGCCCAGCGAGAGCATGACCAGCACCGCGCCCACCACGAACAGCCAGAAGCTGAAGGCGTTGAGGAACGGATAGGCCATGTCGCGCGCGCCGATCTGCAGCGGCACCACCACGTTCATCAGCCCGACGATGAACGGCGTGGCGACGAAGAAGATCATGATCACGCCGTGCGCGGTGAATATCTGGTCATAGTGGTGCGGCGGCAGGAATCCCTCGCTGCCCGGGCCGGCGACGGCCAGCTGGGCCCGCATCATGAGCGCGTCGGCAAAGCCGCGCACCAGCATGACCACGGCCACCAGCACGTACATGACGCCGATGCGCTTGTGGTCGACCGTCGTGATCCAGTCGCGCCACAGCACGTTCCACTTGCGGAAGTAGGTGATCGCCGCCAGCAGCGCGAGGCCGCCGATGGCGATGACGGCCAGCGTGATTGCAATGATGGGCTCGTGCAGCGGCACGTCGGCCCAGGTCAGTTTGCCGAACATGAATGTCTTACTCCTTGTTTGCCGACAACGTGCCCGCGGCGGGCGTGTCGGGCGCGGTAGGCGCGGCGGCGGGCACGATGGCGCTGGCGCTGGTGTTCGCGCCGGCGCCGACGAACTGGTCGATCACCTTCTTGAACAGGCCGGGCTGGACCTGCGAGAAGTGCACGACGCTGTTGCGCTGGCTGGGCCTGGCCAGCTTGAGGAAGGTGTCGAGGTCCAGCGTCAGCGGCGAGCTCCTGACCTGGGCCACCCAGCGCTGGAAGCCTTCCTCCGTGGTGGCCGTGGCGACGAACTTCATGTCCGAGAAGCCGTGGCCGCTGTAGTTGCCCGACATCCCGCGGTATTGCCCCTGCTCGTTGGCCATCAGGTGCAGGCGGGTGCGCATGCCCGCCATCGCGTACACCTGGCCGCCCAGCTGCGGGATGAAGAAGGTGTTCATGGTGGAGTTGGAGGTAATGCTGAACGCCACCTGGCGGTGCTCGGGGAAGGTCAGTTCGTTGACCGTGGCGATGCCGAGGTCGGGATAGACGAAGACCCATTTCCAGTCGGTGGCGATGACCTCGACGTTGATCGGCGCGCCGGGCACGTCGAGCGGGCGGTAGGGGTCGAGCGCATGGGTCGAGCGCCACACGATGACCGACAGCGTCGCGATGATGACGAGCGGCACGCCCCACACCACGATCTCGATCCCGGTCGAGTGGGCCCAGTCGGGCGTGTATTTGGCCTTCGGATTGGTGGCGCGGTATTTCCAGGCAAAGACGAACGTCAGCACGATGGCCGGCACGACGACGAACAGCATCAGGCCGATGCAGGTGATGATGAGGTCGCGCTGCGCGATGCCGACGGCGCCTTTCGAGTTGAACAGCACCCAGCTACAGCCGCCGAGATTCGACAAGGCCAGTGCGGCCAGCGGGTAACGAAGGCAATTTCGGTAGGTTTCTCTCATTTCAAGACCTCGGTTCCATGAACCGCTTCAAGGGGCGGCGCAAGACGGGGGCGGACGATCCTTGCGAGCCGGGGGAATGGTGTCAGGCGCTGCCGCGCGCCGGCGGCGAGCGGCAGGCGCGCGGTTTTCCATACGATCCACATAGATCCATACAGTTTGTTGTGTTTAATTAGTGTATGTATTGTATGGCATTGTGTATGCGTTTGTGTTGTGATTTTGTATGGCCTGGGTCGAGGGGCGAAGATGCCATTCCATCCGCCGCGGATGCCGCGGCGCGCCTGTGGCCGCCGCGCTGCGGCGGCGCAAAGCAAGGTGTGGACTGGCATTGCCTGCGACTATGCGTCGCGCCCGCGCTTGGGTATGATGTGACCATACAAACAATTTCACATGCCATACATAGTTTGCTTTGTATGGATTTATTCACCGCAACAGGGAGAACCCGCCATGTCCCATCCAGCCCCGTACCGCGCCGCCGTCGTCCAGGCGGGATCGCTGATCTACGACACGCCCGCCACGCTGGCCAAGCTGGCCGACCTGACCAGCGACGCGGCCAGCCGCGGCGCGAAGCTCGTGGTCTTTCCGGAAGCGTTCGTGGGCGGATACCCCAAGGGGCTCGATTTCGGTGCCCGGCTCGGCACGCGCAGCGACGAGGGGCGCGACGAATTCCGCCGCTACCACGAAGGCGCGATCGAGGAGGGCGACGCGTCGTGTGCGCTCATTGCCGAGGCCGCGCGCGCGAACGGCGTGCATCTGGTGGTCGGCGTGATCGAGCGCGCCGGGGGCACGCTGTATTGCAGCGTCTTGTTCTACGGCCCCGACGGCAGCCTGCTCGGCAAGCACCGCAAGCTGATGCCCACGGCGCTGGAGCGCCTCGTCTGGGGATTCGGCGACGGCTCGACGCTGCCGGTGCTCGATTCCGGGCTGGGCAAGATCGGCGCGGTGATCTGCTGGGAGAACTACATGCCGCTGCTGCGCACGGCCATGTATGCGCAGGGCGTGCAGGTGTACTGCGCGCCCACCGTGGACGCGCGCGATACCTGGCTGCCGACCATGCAGACCATCGCGCTCGAGGGCCGCTGCTTCGTCGTCTCGGCGTGCCAGTACATGACGTCGTCGGATTTTCCCGCCGGCCATCCGGCGCGCGCGGCGGGCGCCGCGCCGGACGTGCTGATCCGCGGCGGCTCGTGCATCGTGGACCCGCTCGGCAAGGTCCTGGTGGCGCCGTCATTCGAGGGCGAGGGCATCTTCCTCGCGGAGATCGACCTGGGCGAAATCGCGCGCGGCAAGTATGACCTCGACGTGGTCGGGCACTACGCGCGGCCGGACATCTTCCACTTGAGCGTCAACCGCGCGCGCCAGGCGCCGGTTTCCTTCCCTGGCGAGGCGGGGCAGCAGGCGCCGGCGTGCGGCGCCGGGACGGCGTGAGCGCCGCGTCCTGAACGCGCCGGCGCCGGCGCATCGCGCGCGCCGCGGGCGCGCGATGGCTCAGGCCAGCGCGGCAGGGCCGCCCGCGTCCGCCAGCACGATGCCGGCCTCGCGCATCGCCGCCGCCACGCTGCCGGCATGCCCGGGCGACAACGGCGTGAGCGGGAGCCGGATGCCCTCGCGGATCAGGCCCATCCGCTGCATGGCCCACTTGACCGGGATCGGGTTCGATTCGACGAACAGCGCCTGGTTGATCGCGGCCAGGCGGCGGCTCAGCCGGCGCACGGCGGGCACGTCGGCGGCGAGGGCGGCGTCGCAGAGCTCGCGCATCATGACCGGCAGGATGTTGGCCGTCACCGAGATATTGCCGCGCGCGCCCAGCAGGATCAGCGCCGCGGCGGTGGCATCGTCGCCGCTGTACACGGAGAATTCCGGCGGCAGCCGGTGGAACAGCTCGTTGGCGCGCGCGAGGTCGCCGGTCGCGTCCTTCAGGCCGACGATGCCGTCGATCGCGGCCAGCGCCAGGATCGTCTCCACCGTCATCCTGGCGATGGTCCGGCTCGGCACGTCATACAGGATGACCGGCACCTCGGCGCGCTCGGCGATGGCGCGGAAATGCGCGTAGAGGCCGGCCTGCGTCGGCTTGTTGTAGTAGGGCACCACGGACAGGCACGCCGCCACGCCGGCGTCCTGCGCCGCCAGGGTGAGCTCGATCGCCTCGCTGGTGGCGTTGGCGCCGGTGCCGCCGATGATCGGGATGCGGCCGGCGGCATGCGCCACGGCCACGCGGATGAGCGCGATGTGGTCGGCCGGCGCGATGGTCGGGGTCTCGCCCGTGGAGCCCATGATGACCAGCGCGCTGGTGCGCGCCGCGATGTGCCAGTCGATGAGCTCGCGGTAAGCCGCCCAGTCGATGGCGCCGTCCGGAAACATCGGCGTCACCAGGGCGACGAGGCTGCCGCGGATATTCAGGTCTTTGCCTGCCATGTCATTGCTCCTCTGATTGAAGTCGTTCTTGTTCGTGACGTTCCGCGGCGAGCTGCGCCGCGGCCCTTTCCAGGCGCGCCAGGCCATCGTCGATCTCGTCGCGCTCGATGACCAGGCTCGGCGCCAGGCGGATGACGTCGGGGCCCGCCTGCAGCACCATGACCCCATGCTCGAGGCAGCGGCTCGCGACGTATTGCGCGCGGCCTTTCCACGGCGGCGCCAGCACGCAGCCCAGCAGCAGGCCTATGCCGCGCACCGCCTCGAACAGCGCGTGGCGCCTGCCGATGGCGGCCAGCGCGCCGGCCAGGCGCGCGTGCCGCTCCCCGACGCCGCGCAGGACCGCGGGCTGGTCGATGAGGCGCAATGCAGCCTCGCCGACCGCGCAGGCCAGCGGGTTGCCGCCGAACGTGCTGCCGTGCGTGCCGGGGCCGAGGTGCTGCGCCGCCGCGCGGGTGGCGAGCATGGCGGCCAGCGGAAAGCCGCAGCCGATCGCCTTGGCCACGGTCATGACGTCCGGCACCACGCCGAAATGCTGATAGGCGAACAGCGTGCCCAGCCGGCCCATGCCGGTCTGGACCTCGTCGAAGATCAGCAGCGCGCCATGCGCGTCGCACAACTCGCGGGCGCGCCGCAGGTAGGCGTGGGTGGCGGGCAGCACGCCGCTCTCGCCGAGCACCGGCTCTAGCACGACGGCGCACGTGCGCCCGGACACCGCGGCCTCCAGCGCCGCGATGTCGTTGAACGGCACGTGCCGGATGCCCGCGATGGGCGGGCCGAAGCCGTCCGAATACTTGGGCTGCCCGGCCACGCTCACGGTAAACAGGCTGCGGCCGTGAAAGCTGTTGTGCGTGGCGACGATCTCGTGCCTGGCGTCCCCGCCGGTGCCGATGCCGTGGCGCCGCGCGAGCTTGAAGGCGGCTTCGTTGGCCTCGGCGCCGGAGTTGGCGAAGAAGACGCGGTCGGCGAAGGTGGCCTGCGTGAGCGCGTGCGCCAGCCGGATCGCGGGCTCGTTGGTGAAGATGTTCGAGACGTGCCAGAGCCTCCGGGACTGTTCGGCCAGGGCCTCGACCAGCGCCGGGTGGCAATGCCCCAGCGCGTTGACGGCGATGCCGCCGGCGAAGTCGATGTATTCGGTGCCGTTCTGGTCCCACAGGCGCGCGCCCCTGCCCTCGACCGGGATGATCGCGGCCGGCGCGTAGTTGGGGACCATGACGTGCTCGTAGAGGTCGCGTGAAACTGTAACCGCCATTGGTGGATTCCTTTGCTCCGTATCAGGTTCTGGTTCGATGCCCGCGGCCGGCGCGCGGAAGTTCGCGATAATCGGGCGGGGCGGGCATCCCGTCCGCCGGCACGGCAGGGCGGGGCGCCGCCAGTTCGGCGGCTTCGACGCGGGGCCGCCCAAGACGCGGGCATGCCGCGATGCGCCGCCCCGCGATGCGCTACGCCGCTGCCGGTGCCATCGCCGGCGCCATCGATGCCTCCCGGCCCGGTCCGCGCACACCACGACAACGCCGCCGCCGGACGCAGACCGCGGCATGGCTTCGGGCGACACGATTTTCATCCATACGCTTGATTTATGTATGGATTTTGATTTACAATGTATGCCAAATATAGAACTTATTGTATGGTTTGACAATGGAGACTGCGCGAATGTCGGAACTTGAGTCGAAGGCGTCTCACCAGCTGGCGTGGGTCCGGCCGCTGGTGGCGGGCGCCGGCCCCCGCTATCTGCAGATCGTCGATCTCATCGGCGAGGCCGTCCGGCAGGAGAAGCTCGCGCCCGGCGACCAGGTTCCGCCCCAGCGCGCGCTCGCGGCCGCGCTGGGCGTCGACCTGACCACGGTAACGAGGGCCTACACCGAGGCGCGCAACCGCGGCCTGATCGAATCGTTCGGTGGCCGCGGGTCGTTCGTCGCCACGCCGGGCAACGCGGCCGGCGCGGTGCGGATCGACCTCAGCATGAACGTGCCGCCCCAGCCCGCGGGGCGCAGCCTCGGCGATTTCGTCCGCACGGGCGTCGAGGAACTGTTCCTGCGCCAGAGCAGCCAGCGGCTGTCGGCCTACGACACCGGCAGCCGCAACTCGTCGGCGATCCAGGCGGGCCAGGCATGGCTCGGGCCCGCGCTGGGCGATCTCGCGCACGGCAACCTGATCATGTCCGCGGGGACGCAGGCCGCGATCTTCGCCATCCTGCTGTCCGTCACGCGCAGGGGCGACACGGTGCTGTGCGACCCGCTGACCTACCCGGGCTTCCTGCTGGCGGCCCGCAAGCTCGACCTGCGCGTCGTGGCCGTGGCCTCCGACGGCGAGGGCGTCCTGCCGGATGCCATCGAGAAAGCCCATCGCGCCACCGGCGCCGGCGTCATCTACCTGAATCCGACCCTGCACAACCCCACCACGCGGACCATGCCCGCGGGGCGGCGCCAGGAGGTTGCCGCCGTGCTGCGCAGGTTGAAGATCACGCTGATGGAGGACGATCCGTACTGGTTCCTGCTCAACGACGCGCCGCCGCCGCTGGCCACGTTCACGGGCGGGCAGCGCACGTACTACATGGCGTCGCTGTCGAAATGCCTGTGGCCAAGCCTGCGGACCGCGTTCGTGCTGGTGCCCGAGGACGGCGACGGCGCGTCGCTGCAGGAGAATCTGCGCGCCTCCGGCATGGGCGGCTCGCCGCTGCTGTTCGGGCTGTCCGAGCAATGGATACGGACCGGCATGGCGCGGCAGCTCCTGGTCGAGGTCCAGCGCGAGGCGCGCGCGCGGCAGACCCTGGCGCGCTCGCTGCTGCCGAAGTCCGCCAGCGCGCATCCGTCCGGGCTGCATATCTGGCTGCCCCTGCCGCCGCAGTGGAACTCGCAGCTCTTCGTCGACACGCTGGAGCAGCGCGGCATCGCCGTGGCCGGCTCGGATGCGTTCAGCACGGAGCCGGACCCCGGCAACGCGGTGAGGATCTCCGTGGGCGGCGCGGCAAGCCAGGCGGAACTCAGCCATGCGCTGCAGCAGATCGGCAATCTGCTGCAGGAGGATCGCCGGCGCGGCGCGCGGCCTATCGTCTAGCGGATGTCTTGCGTGGCTGGGGGTGGCTTCGGCCGGTCACGATGCCGGAAGGCAGGCGGCAAGGATGCCTCCTGCCGCGCGAGCGTGGCTGCGCCGGGATCGGCTCGATCGCTCGCCGCGCGGGCTTCAGGCATCGGCGTGCCCGGCTGCCTTCACGCGCTCCCGCGGGTCCTGGCCGTGTCGTCGCCCGCCGGAAACCGCAGCCGGAACACCGTCACGCCCCCGACTTCGGACTCCACCTCCACCGTGCCGTGGTGCAGGTCCATGATCGACCTGACGATGGCCAGCCCGACCCCCGACGACTCTCCCGAGTTGGCGCGCGCCGCGTCGCCGCGGAAGAAGCGGTCGAACAGCTTCGGCATGTGCTCGGGGGCGATGCCGGGCCCCGGATTGCTGACCTCGATGCTGGCGCCCGCGGCGGTCTGCGCGCCGCGCATGGTGATGGTCTGCCCGGCCGGGGTGTAGCGGATGGCGTTGGCCACCAGGTTGCTGACGGCGCGCCGCAGCAGCAGCGGGTCGGCCAATACGCTGCCCGAGCCGGCCACGGCGATGGTCACGCCGCCGGTCTCGGCCAGCCCCTCGAAGTAGTCCGACAATCCGTGCAGCTCGCGCGCCAGGTCCAGCGTCACCGGGTTCACCGCCACGCGCGCATTCTCGGCGCGCGCGATGAACAGCATGTTCTCGATCATGCGGGCAAGGCGCTCGTACTCCTCGATGTTCGAGGCCAGCAGCGCCTGGTATTCGTCGGCGCTGCGCTCGGCGCCAAGCGCCACCTGGGTCTGGCCCAGCAGATTGCCGATCGGCGTGCGGAAGTCGTGCGCGAGGTCGGCGGAGAACTGCGAGAGCCGCTCGAAGCCTTCGTGCAGCCGCTGCATCATCTGCTGCAGGGCGGACGCCAGTTCTTCCAGCTCGGGCGGCAACCGGGCGGGATCGAGCGGCAATTGCAGGCGGGTCACGGTCACGGCCGAGGCGCCGGCGGCGATCCTGCGCAGCGGCGCCATGCCGATGCGCAGCAGCAGGTAGCCCAGGCAAGCGGCGATCAGCGCGCCGAGCACGGTGGCGGCCAGCACCTTGTCGCGGTAGGCGCGCAACAGCGTCACGCGCCCCACGGCGGTCTGGTAGAGGGTGAAGCGCAGCGGCTCCCGCGCGTTGCCGGCGCGGGCCAGCGCGGTGACGCCGCGCACCGGATAGCCGGCGGGCGTGCTCCATGCGTGGATGGCGCCGGGGCCGATGGCGGCCGCGAGCGCCAGCGGCGCGACCTCGGGAACGGCGTCCCGGGTGGCGTTGGCCGCGAGCAGCAGGGCGCCGTCGGGCGCGCGCACGAGCAGCGCGAATTCCTCGTTGCCGGACACCACGCCGCCGACATCGCGCCAGTACTCGGCGCCCGCGGCGCCGGAGTCGGCCAGCTCGTCGCGCACGCGCGCGGCCTTGCGCAGCAGCTCGGCGTCGTCGCGCTCGATCACCTGGGTGGCCAGCGCGCGGTACAGGTAGGCGCCCACGCCGCCCAGCACCAGCAGCGCAGCCACGCCGAAGGCCAGCGCCAGCCGCGCGGTCAGCGAGATCCTGCGCATCAGCCGCCCCGGCTTTCCAGCACGTAGCCCATGCCGCGCACGGTGTGGATCAGCTTGCGCTGGAACTCGTCGTCCATCTTGGCGCGCAGCCGGCGCACGGCCACGTCGACCACGTTGGTGTCGCTGTCGAAGTTCATGTCCCACACGTGCGAGGCGATCTGGGTGCGGCTCAATACCTCGCCCGCGCGCCGCGCCAGGAAATGCAGCAGCGAGAACTCGCGCTGGGTCAGGTCGATGCGGCGCCCGGCGCGCATCACGCGATGGCGGATCAGGTCGATCACGAGGTCGTCGACCTCGATGCGCTCGGCCTCGCGGATGGGCCCGCGGCGCAGCAGCGTGCGCACCCGCGCCAGCAGCTCGACGAAGGCGAAGGGCTTGGTGAGATAGTCGTCGCCGCCCAGCTCCAGCCCGCGCACGCGGTCTTCCACCTCGTCCCGCGCGGTCAGGATCAGCACCGGCGTGTCCTTGCGCTCGCGCAGTTGGCGCAGCACTTCCAGGCCGTTCATGCCGGGCAGCATCACGTCGAGGATCATCAGGTCGTATTCGCCCTCCATGCCCTGGTGCAGGCCGTCGGCGCCGGTCACGGCCAGGTCCACCACGAAGCCCGATTCGGCCAGCCCCTTGCGCAGGTATTCCCCCGTCTTGGGCTCGTCCTCCACCACCAGTATCTTCATGATCGCCGTCCCTCCTGCTCGCGCAGCGTCCTCGGTTGATGGCTCGCATGATACCGGCCCGGCAACCCGCCCCACATGACAAATCCGTAATCGAACTGATAGCGTTTGCATGCCCATCGGCTCCCTAGAATCCGGCCCATCGCGCGATTTCCGCGCATGGGCATCGTGCTCCAATCGATTCAGGAATCCTGCCATGTGGATAGTAAGGCTCGCGTTGAGCCGCCCCTACACCTTCGTGGTGCTGGCGCTGTGCCTGCTGCTGGCCGGCCCGCTGGTCTTGATGCGCACGCCGACCGACATCTTCCCGGCCATCGACATTCCGGTGGTGAGCATCGTGTGGAACTACAACGGGCTGTCCGCCGAGGACATGTCGCGGCGCATCGTGACGGGCTACGAGCGCTCGCTGACCAACAGCGTCGACGACATCGAGCACATCGAGTCGCAGTCGCTCGCCGGGGTGGCCGTGATCAAGGTGTTCTTCCACCCTGGCGCCGACATCAACCGCGCGATCGCGCAGACGTCCTCGGGCGCGCAGTCGATGCTGCGCAGCATGCCGCCGGGCACCACGCCGCCGCTGATCCTGAGCTACAGCGCCTCGACCGTGCCGATCCTGCGGCTGGCGCTGGGCAGCGACTCGCTGCCCGAGCAGCAGCTCTACGACCTCGGCAACAACTTCATCCGCACCCAGCTCGCCACCGTGCAGGGCGCCTCGGTGCCGCTTCCCTACGGCGGCAAGGTGCGCCAGGTGATGGTGGACCTCGACGCCCGCGCGCTGCAGGCGCGCGGCCTGACCGCGCTGGACGTGGTCAACGCGGTCAACGCGCAGAACCTGGTGCTGCCCGGCGGCACCGCGAAGGTCGGCGCGCTCGAATACCGCGTGGACCTGAACGGCAGCACGGCTACCGTGGCCGGCCTCAACGACCTGCCGGTCAGGAGCGGCCCGGACGGCGTGGTCTACGTGCGCGACGTCGCGCAGGTGCGCGACGGCTACGCGCCGCAGACCAACGTGGTGCGCCGCGACGGCAAGCGCTCGGCGCTGCTGGAGATCGAGAAGAGCGGCAACACCTCCACGCTGGCGATCATCGCGCAGGTCAAGGCGATGCTGCCCCGCATGATGGCGGGCCTGCCGGCCGCGCTGCGCGTGCAGCCGGTGTCCGACCAGTCCGTGTTCGTCACCGGCGCCGTGCAGGGGGTGCTGCACGAAGCCCTGGTGGCGGCCTGCCTGACGGCGCTGATGATCCTGCTGTTCCTGGGCAGCTGGCGCGCCACGCTGATCATCGCCATCTCGATCCCGCTCTCGGTGCTGGCTTCGCTGATGGCGCTGTCCGCGCTCGGCGAGACCATCAACATCATGACGCTCGGCGGCCTGGCGCTGGCGGTGGGCGTGCTGGTCGACGACGCCACCGTGGCCATCGAGAACATCACCCACCACCGCGAGCTGGGCAAGCCGCTGGAACAGGCCATCCTGGAGGGCTCGGCCCAGATCGCGGTTCCCACGCTGGTGTCCACGCTGTCGATCTGCATCGTGTTCCTGCCGATGTTCCTGCTGTCCGGCGTGGCGCGCTACCTGTTCGTGCCGATGGCCGAAGCCGTGGTGTTCGCGATGGCCGCCTCGTATTTCCTGTCGCGCACGCTGATTCCCACGCTGGCGCACTACCTGATGCGCGGCGAGGAGGGCGCGCGGGAGGCGGCGCGCCCCGCCGGTCGCCTTGCCGCCCGCTTCGCCGCCCGCCTCGCCGGCGTGCGCCGCGCCTGCGCCGGGATGCAGGCGCGCTTCGAGCAGGCATTCGAGGGGCTGCGCGCGCGCTACGCCGCGTTGCTGGGCGCGGTGCTGCGCCGTCCCGGGCGCTTCGCCGCCGGTTTCCTGGCGTGCTGCGCGCTGTCCATGACGCTGGTGCCGTTCCTGGGCCAGGACTTCTTCCCCAGCGTGGACAGCGGCGAGATCCGCCTGCACATGCGCGCGCGCACCGGCACCCGCATAGAGGAAACGGCGCGCATCGCCGACGCCGTGGAGAGCCGCATCCGCGAGGTGATCGGCGCGGGCAACGTGGCCGGCATCGTCGACAACATCGGCCTGCCGGTCAGCGGCATCAACCTGACCTACGATTCGGCGCTGCCCATCGGCACCGGCGACGCGGAGATCCTGGTGTCGCTCAAGCCCGGCCACGCGCCCGGCGCCGGTTACGTGGACCAGCTCGGCAAGCTGCTGCCGCAGGCGTTCCCGGGCGTGAGCTTCTCCTTCCTGCCGGCCGACATCATCAGCCAGATCCTCAACTTCGGCCTGCCGGCCCCGATCGACATCCAGGTGGTGGGGAACCGGCTCGACGCCAATCGCGCGCTGGCGCGCAAGCTCGCCGGGCAGTTGCGCGCGGTGCCGGGCCTGGTGGACGTCCATATCCAGCAGCCCGACGACCAGCCCGCGCTGACCGTGAACGTGGACCGCACGCGCGCGCTGCAGGCCGGCCTGTCGCAGCGCGACGTGGCGCAGAACCTGCTGATCTCGCTGTCCGGCAGCGGCCAGACCTCGCCCAACTTCTGGCTCAATCCGCGCAACGGCGTCAGCTACCCGCTGATGGTGTCGGTGCCGCAGCACGCGATGGGCTCGCTGCAGGCGCTGTCGAACATCCCGCTCGGCCTGGGCGCCGGCTTTCCTGGCGGCGGTGGCGGCGACCTGCTCGGCTCGCTCGGCAGCATCGAGCGCACCGCCCAGCAGGGCGTGGTGTCGCACTACAACGTGCAGCCCGTGATCGACATCTTCGGCGCGGTGCGCGGGCGCGACCTGGGCGCGGTGGCCGGCGACATCCACCGCATCGTCGACGCCGCGCGCGGCGAGCTGCCGGCGGGGTCCGAGCTCGTGGTGCGCGGGCAGGTGCAGACCATGCGCGACTCGTTCTCGGGCCTGCTCGGCGGGCTGGCCATCGCCGTGGTGCTGGTCTACCTGCTGATGGTGGTGAACTTCCAGTCGTGGCTGGACCCGCTGGCGATCATCGGCGGCCTGCCGGGCGCGCTGGCCGGCATGGCCTGGATGCTGTTCGTCAGCCAGACCACGGTCAGCGTGCCGGCGCTGACCGGCGCCATCATGTGCATCGGCATCGCCACCGCCAACAGCATCCTGGTGATCAGCCTCGCCCGCGAACTGCGCGCCGCCGGCATGGCGCCCTTCGAGGCCGCGCTGCAGGCCGGCATCGGGCGCTTCCGCCCGGTCGTGATGACGGCGCTGGCGATGCTGATCGGCATGATCCCGATGGCGCTGGGCACCGGCGACGCCGGCGCGCAGAACGCGCCCCTCGGCCGCGCGGTGATCGGCGGCCTGGCATTCGGCACGGTGGCGACGCTGGTGCTGGTGCCGACCCTGTTCGGGCTGCTGCATCAATGGCTCGCGCGCCGCGCGGCCAGCGGGTCTTCCCCCGCGTCCGCCGCCGCGCCCTCCGCCCTGAAATTCGACCAGAAAGGCCAGTCATGACCCCCAAACCACAATCCGATCCCGCGCCGCTGCCGGCGTCCTCCGCCCGGCGCGGGCGGCGCCTGCGCGCCGGCCTGCTGGCCCTGGCGCTGCTGGGCGCGGCGCTGGCCGCCGGCATCCTGCCCCGGCTGCAGGCCCGCGCCGCGCTCGGCGCCCAGGCCGCCGCCGCTGCGTCGACGCCGGTCGCCACCGTGCAGCCGCGCCGCGCCGACGGCGCCGACGAACTGACCCTGCCGGGCGACGTGCGCGCCTTCCAGGATGCGCCGGTCTTCGCCCGCGTCAGCGGCTACCTGCGGCGCTGGTACGCCGACATCGGCAGCAAGGTCACGCAAGGCCAGCTGCTCGCGGAAATCGACGCGCCCGAGGTCAGCGACCAGTTGCGCCAGGCCCGCGCCGACGAAGCGACCGCGGCCGCCAACTACGCGCTGGCCAGGAGCACGGCGCAGCGCTGGCAGGACCTGCTGGCGTCGCGCTCGGTGGCGCAGCAGGACACCGAGCAGAAGGTTGCCGACATGCAGGCCAAGGCCGCCACGCTGGCCTCGGCGCGCGCCAATACCTCGCGGCTGGCGCAGCTTGCGTCCTACACGCAGATTCGCGCGCCGTTCGACGGCGTCGTCACCGCGCGCAACGTCGACACCGGCGCGCTGGTGGACGCGGGCGGCGGCAATGGCAGCGCGGGCGGCGGGCGGGAACTGTTCCACCTGTCCGCCGGCGCGCGGCTGCGCGTCTACGTGCAGGTGCCGCAGGACGCGAGCGGCATGATCGGCCCGCAGGTCCAGGCGTGGCTGACGCTGCCGCAGTCGCCGGGGCGGCGTTTCGAGGCCCGGGTGACGCGCAATGCCGGCGCCATCGACACCGTCACGCGCACCCTGCGCGTGGAACTCGAGGTGGACAACGCCGGAGGCGTCATCCTGCCGGGCGCCTATGCCGAGGTCCACCTGCGCGCGCCGCAGGACAGCCCCGGCCTGAGCCTGCCGGCCGAGACCCTGATGTTCCGCCCGGACGGCACGTGCGTGGCGGTGGTCGGCGCCGATGGCCGCGTGGCGCTGCGCAAGGTGGCCATCGGCCGCGATTTCGGCGCGCGGGTGGAGATCGTGGCCGGGCTGCGCGGCGACGAGGCGGTGGTGATGAATCCCGGCGACGGCCTCGCTGCGGGCGCGAAGGTCAGCGTCATCGCCGCGGTCGCGCCGCCTCCGGCGCCCGCCGCGGGGCCGGGCGCCGCGCCGGGCAGCGTGTCCGGCTTGCCGCGATGAGGACCGGCATGCACGCTCCCGTTCTCCCGATCCGCCGCGGCCTGCGCGCGCTGGCCCGCGCGGCCGCGCTGCTGCCCGCGTTGTTGCCCGTGCTGCTGGCCGGCTGCGCCGCCGCGCCGGACTACCAGCCGCCCGCCCTGGACCTGCCGTCCGCCTACAAGGAGGCCGGCGCCAGCGCCGCGACGCCGGGCGGTCCGCCCGGCATCGCGCGGGACTGGTGGCACGTCTACCGCGACCCGCAGCTCGAGGCGCTCGAAGCGCGCGTCGACGTGTCCAGCCAGTCGCTGCGCAAGGCCGCGGCCCTGCTGCGGGATGCCCGCGCCCAGGCGCGCGCCGCGCATGCCGCGTATTTCCCGGTGGTGGGCGCCGGCGCCGGCGCCACCAGCAATCACACCTCCGCCAACCTGGTGGGCCGCTCGCTGGCCGGCAAGACCGTCCCGGACTACGCGCTCGGCCTGACCGCGTCGTGGGAGCCGGACCTGTTCGGCCGCATCGGCAACGGCGCGGATGCCGCCGACGCGCGCGCCCAGGCCAGCGCCGACGACGTCGCCGCGGTGCGCCTGGGCCTGCAGGCCGAACTGGCGGCCGACTACTTCGGCCTGCGCTCGGCCGACCGCGAACTGGGCCTGCTCAGGCGCACCGTCGAATCCTATGCCACCGTGCTGGCGCTGGTGGGCAACCGCTACAGCGGCGGTATCGCCACCGAAGGCGAGGTGGCGCAGGCGCGCGCGCAACTGGAAAACGCCAGGGCGCAACTCGCGGACGTGCGCCTGAATCGCGCGCAACTGGAGCACGCCATCGCCACCCTGGTCGGCTTGCCGCCGCCCGCGTTCTCGCTGGCCGCGCAGCCCGACGACGCGGCGTTGTCCGTGCTGCCGCCGCTGCCCGCCGCGCTGCCTTCGCAGTTGCTGGAACGGCGCCCCGACGTGGCCGCGGCGGAGCGGCGCGTGGCCGCCGCCAACGCGCAGATCGGCGTGGCGCGCGCGGCCTTCTTCCCCAGCCTGATGCTGGCCGTGGGCGGCGGCCTGGACAGTTCCAGCCTGGCCGGCTGGCTGACCGCGCCGAGCCGTTTCTGGGCGATCGGCCCGGCGCTGGCTGCCACCCTGTTCGACGGCGGCCGCCGCCGCGCGCTGGCCGACAGCGCGCTGGCGCAGTTCGATGCCAGCGCGGCCGACTACCGCGACACCGTGCTGCGCGCGCTTCAGGAAGTGGAGGACAACTTTGCCGCGCTCTCGGCGCTGGCGGAAGAAGCGGACAGCCAGCAGGCCGCGGCGGACGCCTCGGCCCGCGCGCTGGCGCTGGGGCTGGACCGCTACCGCAAGGGCGCGGTCGCCTACCTGGACGTCAGCGTGCTGGAGAGCACGGCGCTGGCGAGCGACCGCGCGGCCGAGGCCGTGCGCCGGCGGCAGCTGATCGCCAGCGTGATGCTGGTGAAGGCGCTGGGCGGCGGCTGGCACCGCGCCGACGCGGTGAAGTAGCCCGGGGCATCCGGGCACCGGTGCCTCAGCGCCGGACCCGGGCCGTGCTCCGCCTGACCTGCAGCAGCACCGGCAGCAGCGAGACGGCGATGATGGCAAGGGTCATCCAGCTCATGTGCGCGCGGACCCATTCGATGCCGCCGAGCCAGAAGCCGGCCAGCAGCAGCCCGGTGCCCCACACCACCGCGCCGAGCACGTTGAACGCGGTGAAGCGGCGCGGGCACATGCCGCTCAGCCCGGCCAGGAAAGGCGCCACGCTGCGCACGATGGGCACGAAGCGGGCTATCGTGATGGTCGAGCCGCCGTAGCGGTCGAAATAGGCGCGCGTCTTCTCGATGTGCCGGGGCTTGACCCAGCCCGCGCGCAGCAGGCGCTGCCCCAGGGCGGAGCGGCCGATCAGGTAGTTGACGCCGTCGCCCAGCACCGCCGCCGTGCAGATCAGCGCGATGGCCGGCAGCGGCGACAGGTCATTGACGCCGAGAAAGGCGCCGGTGGCGAACAGCAGCGAATCGCCGGGCAGGAACGGCAGGATCACGATGCCGGTTTCCAGGAAGATGATGGCGGCGACGATCATCAGGCCCGTGACCCAGTTCTGGGCCAGCATCGACATGATCTGCTGGTCGCTGGTCAGCCAGCTTAGCGCTCCGGTGGCAAGCATGGGGGGATTCTCGATGTGGGTAAGCGGATATGTGGGCGCGCGGTCTTGCGTCGGGGAAGGATGCAGGCGGGTGGCAAGCGGTCATGCCTCGGTCATTCGTCAGCGTTCGGTTGCCGCCCGCGCCGGGAAATTCGCCACCACCATGCGGCGCGCGTCGTCCGCGACCACCGTCATCTTCACGCCCCGGCTGGCCAGCAGGAGGTAGGTGTCCGCCGACATCACCGCCAGCGCGGGCGGCCCCGCCTGCCAGCGGGCCGCGAACGCATCCAGCGTGGGGATCCATTTCCGCGGTTCCTGCTGCGTGCCGAAATCCAGCTCGTCGGCGCTGGCCACCATCACCAGCGGATGCCTCAGATAGAACGGCAGCGTATGGTCCAGCATGCGCACGCCATACAGCGGCATGTCGTCCTTGAGTACCGCCTTGATGGCCGGCACCATGCCCGCGCCGGAGGCCGGCCCGCCGATCGATTCGTGTCCGAGCAGCGCCCCGGTGAAACCCGTGAACAGCGTCAGCGCATAGACCGCGACACTGGCCATCAGGCCGCGCGTGGCCAGCAGCCGGCAGGCCAGCCAGACACCGGCCAGCATCACCGCGAAGGCGATCGCGATCCATACCGCGTAGACGCGATAGTCGGCGTTGGGCGTATGGTTGGAATGCAGCGTGGCCACCACCGGGCTGGCCAGCAGCCCGAGCGCCATCACCACGAGCATGGCCTTGAGATAGCGCTGCCACGCCTGCTCCTGGATCCGCAGCAGCGCCACGCCGGCGAGCATGCCCAGCGCGGGGAAGACCGGCACGATGTAGCCCGGCAGCTTGGAGCCCGACAGGCTGAAGAACACGAAGATGGCGATGGCCCACACCGCCAGCAGCAGCGCCGGCTGGAACGGCCGGGTGCCGGTGGCGCGCGCGATGGCCACGTCGTCGCGCATCACGTTCCACATGCGCGGCAGCAGTCCCAGCCAGGGGATGAAGCCGGCCACCAGCAGCGGCACGAAATACCAGAGCGGGCCCTTGCGCGAGTGCACCGTGGAGGTGTAGCGCTGCCAGTGCTCGTGGATGAAGAAGAAATGGAGGAATTCGGGGTTGCGCTCCGACACCAGCCAGAACCACGGCACCGTGACGATCAGCATCAGCGCGATGCCGCTGGCCAGATGCAGCCGCTTCCACAGGCCAAAGTCGCGCGCGATCAGCGTGTAGATCACCAGCACCAGCCCCGGCAGGGCGATGCCCACCAGGCCCTTGGTCAGGATCGCCACGCCCATTGCCACCCAGCACGCCCACATCCAATGGCGGCGCGCGGCCGGGGTGGCGGCCGGGTGCTGGGCCAGCAGCATGAACGCCAGCACGCAGGCCATCGCGCCGGACAGCGTCATGTCGAGCGAGTTGAAGTGCGAGGCCACGCTCCACATCGGCGCGGCGACGAGAACCAGCGCCGTCAGCACGCCGGCGCGGGCGCCGTACCAGCGCGCCGCGGCCAGCGCGGAAACGAGCAGCCCGGCCATGCCGGACAGCGCCACGCACAGCCGCGCCTGCCAGTCGCCCACGCCGAAGGCGCCATAGGCGAGCGCCGTCATCCACATGTGGAAGGGCGGCTTCTCGAAATACTTGAGCGCGTTGTAGCGGATCGTGACCCAGTCGCCGCTGGCGAACATCTCGCGCGAGATCTCGGCGTAGCGGCCTTCGTCGGAACTGAGCAGGTGCCTCAGGTCCAGCGTGCCGAACCACAGCAGCAGCACCAGCAGGCAGACCGGCAGCAGCACGGCGACAGGCACGTCGCCGTAGCTGCGCGCGGTCAGCCGCTGCATGAAACCCGCGGTTCGGTTGCGGAGCGCCATCGACATGATCCGCGGAGCGCAGGTCGGGCAGGTCCGTCGTCCAGTGGAAGGCATGGGCGTTCGTGATGGTTGAGCATGGGCCGGCGTGAAGCTGCTGCCGGCGGCCGAGGCGGTCGAAGGTGCCGATCCGTTCCGCGACCGCCTTCCTGCAGCCGGCCGCGTTCGGCGTGCCGGCGCGCAGCGCTTCCGGTGCGTGATCGATCGCCTTGCCGGCGACATGCCAGTCGGCGGCGGCACGCTGCATGGGATCGCAGGTTGGTCCGACTGGCACCAGCCTAGCGCGGGTTCCCTTAAGAAAGAATTAAGGCCGGCAAGGCAACGGCGAAGCGGCATCTGCGCCGCGGTGAAGGGCCTGTTCTTAATGCAGCCTTAAGTATGCGGCTGCTAGCATGCCCCGCATCGATCACCAGCATCCTCCTGAGGCAATATTCATGCGCGCACCGGAATCCAGCGGTGAGGCTGCAGCGGCAGCCGGCGGACTCGACCCGGAGGACTGGGCGGCCTGCCGGCGCCAGGGCCACAGGATGCTCGACGACATGTTCGACTATCTGCAGACCATCCGCGAGCGGCCGGTCTGGCAGCCGGCTCCGCCGGCGGTCCGGCAGCGCTTCACCGAAGCGCTGCCAGGGCGGCCGAGTTCGCTCGAAGTCGTGCACGATGATTTCATGCGGGACATCCTGCCCTACACCGTGGGCAATGCGCATCCCGGTTTCATGGGCTGGGTGCACGGCGGCGGCACGGTGGCCGGCATGCTGGCCGAAATGCTGGCGGGCGGGCTCAATGCCAACCTGGGCGGGCGCGACCATATCCCCATCGAGGTGGAACGCCAGGTGCTGCGCTGGGTGATCGAATTGTTCGATTTCCCGCAGGATGCCAGCGGCCTGTTCCTGACCGGCTCCTCGATGGCCAACATGATCGGCGTGCTGGTGGCGCGCACGCGCGCGCTCGGCACGGCGGTGCGCGCGCAAGGCACGGCGCGCATGCGGGCCGTGCCGGTGGCCTATGCCTCGACGCTGGCGCATGGCTGCATCGCCCAGGCAATGGACCTGGCGGGACTGGGGCGCGAGCAACTGCGCCCGATTGCCGTCGACGCGCAGGGCCGCATGCGGCTCGACGAACTGCGCGCGCGCATCGCCCAGGACCGTGCCCGCGGCTTCCAGCCTTTCCTGGTGGTGGGCACCGCCGGCACGGTGGATACCGGGGCCATCGACGACCTGGCCGGGCTCGCGCGCATCGCCGCGGGCGAGCGGCTGCACTTCCACGTCGACGGCGCGTTCGGCGCGCTGGCCATGCTGTCCCCCGAACTGGCCCCGCGCCTGGACGGCATCGCGCAGGCGGACTCGATCGCCTTCGATTTCCACAAATGGCTGCAGGTGCCCTACGACGCGGGCTTCGTCCTGGTGCGGGACCGGCAATTGCACCTGGACACCTTCTCCACGCAGCACGGCACCTACCTGAGCCGTGCCGGGCGGGGGCTGGCCGCCGGCTCGCCGTGGCCGAGCGACTTCGGGCCGGACCTGTCGCGCGGCTTTCGCGCGCTGAAGACCTGGTTCACCATCAAGGTCCACGGGACCCAGCGCCTGGGCGAGATGATCGCCGCCAGCTGCACGCTGGCCCGCGTGCTGGCCGCGCGCATCGGCGGCAATCCGGCGCTGGAGCTGCTGGCGCCGGTCGCGCTCAACATCGTCTGCTTCCGCTATGTCGGCCACGGCGACGGCCGCGTCGATGCCGGCCGCGTCGATGCCCTCAATCGCGCGCTGGTGGTGGCGGTGCAGGAGTCCGGCATTGCCGCGCCCTCCGCCACGGTGCTTGGCGGGCAGGCCGCCATCCGTGTCGCGCTGTTCAACCATCGCACGCGCGAGCAGGACATCGACGCCTTGCTGCGGGCGGTGCTTGCCTCCGGCGCGTCTCTTCAATCCGACGGCGGCATCGTCTGACCCATTGCGCGCCGCCCGTGCGGCAGGCTCGCCCAACCCAGGCTTCACCATGACAAGAACCACGTCCGCCGCGCCCACCGCGCATGCCTTCGTCGGCCTGCGCGAACTGCTGCGCATGGCCCACCAGGGCGAAGACCTCCGGCCGCTGGCCGAGCAGCTGATCGAACATCTGGCCGCGAACCCGTCGGACGCCTATGCGCTGATGGACCTGTCGCTGATCCTGCAGATGACCGGCAAGCGCCCGCTGGCAATGGCGATGCAGGCCGAGGCGCTGCAGGTCCGCCGGCTTTTCCAGGCGCCGGCCGCGCCCGGCGTCAGGCCGCGGCTGCGCTTGCTGGCGCTGATGGTGCCCGGCGACCTGATGGCCAATGCGCCGCTGGAATGCCTGCTGCATGGCTCCGACATCGCGCTCGACATGCTCTACCTGCCCCCCGACCAGCCCTTGCCGGACGCCTTGCCCGACCATGACGTGCTGATCGTCGCGGCGGGCGAATCCGACCGGACCCGGGCGCTGCTGGACGCCCTGCGGGAAGCGCTGGCCGGCTGGCCGCGGCCCGTGCTCAACGCCCCCGAGCGCGTGCTGCAGTTGTCGCGCGACCGCGCCGCGCAGCTATTGTCGCCGCTGCCGGGCGTCAGCATGCCGCCGACGCGGCGGGCGCCGCGAGACGTGCTCGGCGCGATTGCGCGCGGCGAAGCCGAGGTCGCAGCGCATCTCGGCGCCGGCGGCTTTCCCATCCTGGTCAGGCCACTCGATTCGCATGCGGGGCGGGACCTGGCCAAGCTCGATACGCCGGCGGCGCTGGCCGCCTACCTGTCGGCGCACGACGACGAGGAATTCTATATCTCCTGCTTCGTCGACTATCGCAATGCCGACGGGCTGTTCCGCAAATATCGCGTGGTGATGCTGGAGGGACGCACCTATGTGTGCCACGTCGGCATCTCGGATCACTGGATGATCCACTACCTGAACGCCGGCATGACCGACAGCGCCGACAAGCGCGCCGAAGAAGCCGACATCATGCAGCGGTTCGACGAGACGTTCGCGGTTCGCCACCGCGATGCGCTGGAGCGCATCCAGGCCTGCCTGGGGCTGGACTACTTCGGGCTGGATTGCGCCGAGACGCCCGGCGGCGACCTGCTGATATTCGAGGCCGACACCTGCATGGTCGTGCACGACCTCGATCCCGCCGACGTGTTTCCCTACAAGCAGCCGCAGATGCGCAAGGTATTCGCCGCCTTCCGCACGCTGTTGCTGAATGCGGCCACGGATTCGCAGAGGGCGCGTGGCGCGGGCGACGATGCGCGCGAGTCCATACCGGGCGGCGCGCCGGCACGGTAGGCCTATTCCTCGGCGCGGGCAGCGGGATCGGGCTTGTTGCCGATGCCTCCTGGAAGATGCAGACAGAGGACACGGAGCGCGCGGAAATCCCGCTCGCAATGGCGGGGTTTTCTGCTATACTCCGCGCTCCTTCGCGCCTGGGACTCAAGTCGCCGAGGCCCGCGGACAGTCGATCCGCGGCCCGTTGGTCCGCGGCCCGGCCGGGTGTCAAAGACGCGGGAGTAGCTCAGTTGGTAGAGCGCAACCTTGCCAAGGTTGAGGTCGCGAGTTCGAGACTCGTCTCCCGCTCCAGCACGACAGCAGCAACATCGCCCATGTGGCTCAGTGGTAGAGCACTCCCTTGGTAAGGGAGAGGTCGGCAGTTCGATCCTGCCCATGGGCACCACTTCCCCTTCGGTTTTTCCCATCGCCTGCCGCCGCATGATGCGGCGCACGTGCCCGTTGCTGTGGCATTCGCCCGGCCCGTCGCCGGGCAGCTCCTTGTCAGCACTTCCCGGAAGACCCCGTCAATCGCAGATGATCGCGGTGATGAACGGCGCCGCGTGCTCGGCCCGCGCCTTGCTGCCCGAGGTGGCCAGCGTCTTGGTGATGGCTTCGGTGCTGCCGACCACGGCGACGCCGTGGAGCGGCTTGTCCAGCGGCGTGCCCTTGCCGGCCTTGAACAGCGCGTCGCCGGGCTGGTAGCCGAACACGGCGAACACGCTGCGGCCGAGCACGGTCATGCCGGCGTCGCTCTTGGGCCAGAAGGCGTTGACCGAGTTGTCTTCCACTCGCATGGGGCTGGTCTCGATCAGGCGCTGCTGCTGCAGGCCGGCGATGAACTGGTGGGCGGATTCGCCGCAGGCCAGCAGGGAGTCGAACGAGGCGGCGCTGCCCAGTGCCGGCATGGTGGCCAGCAGCGCCGCGAATAGCGGATGTCTCATGATGGCCATTACTTTACCTCGCCTTGCGCGATGGCGTCCGCGCGGGCGGCCGGCCCGGGGATCGCGTGGTCTGGGGGGCGGTCAGGCGGATGGTGCGGCCGGTCCAGGCGGCTACCGCACACAACCCGGGGGG
The DNA here is from genome assembly GCF_058789195.1 of Cupriavidus sp. FW216-B1. Lineage (NCBI taxonomy): Bacteria > Pseudomonadati > Pseudomonadota > Betaproteobacteria > Burkholderiales > Burkholderiaceae > Cupriavidus > Cupriavidus sp. FW216-B1. The sequence goes on from NZ_JBYTEL010000001.1 coordinate 67,085, forward strand.
CGCGGCCGGCGTCGGCCGATGCGAACCGCCGGACCTCGGTAGAATCGATCCACCTCACAAGCGCGGCGGCCCCGGTGCCGGACCGCCCGCGGCATCCAAGGAGCCAGACAAGATGAGCAGCGAGAAAACCGCCGCCCCGGCCAGCCCCGCGCCCTCCGCCCCGGCGGACGGCAGGCCCGTCCTCGAATACCCCTGCGGCGACGCGCCCGCGCCTGGCACCGTGCGCGAGATCGTGCCGGGCCTGCTGTGGCTCCGCATGCCGATGCCGTTCGCGCTGAGCCACATCAACCTGTGGGCGGTGCGCGACGGCGGCGGCTGGGCGGCTTTCGACGCGGGCCTGCAGACCAGCGAGACCACCACCGCCTGGCGCGATCTGTTCGCCGGCGGCGGCGCGCTGGCCGACGGGCTGACCCGGCTGTTCGTCACCCACATGCACCCGGACCATATCGGCATGGCCGGCTGGCTGACCCGCAAGTTCGGCTGCCGGCTGTGGATGACGCGGCTGGAATACCTGAACTGCCGCGTGCTGGCCGCGGACACCGGGCGCGAGGCGCCGGAAGACGGCGTGCGCTTCTACCGCCGTGCGGGCTGGGACGACAACGCCATCGAGGCCTACCGCGCGCGCTTCGGCGGCTTCGGCAAGTTCGTGCACGCGCTGCCGGACAGCTACCGCCGCCTGCGCGACGGCGAGCTGCTGCAGATCGGCGCGCATCAATGGCGCGTGGTGGTAGGCAACGGCCATTCGCCGGAGCATGCCTGCTTCTACAGCGAGGCGCTGAAGATCCTCATCAGCGGCGACCAGATCCTGCCGCGCATCTCGTCCAACGTGTCGGTGTTCCCGACCGAGCCCGATGCCGACCCGATGGGCGACTGGCTGGCCTCGCTGGCCAAGCTGCGGCGCGAGGTGCCGGACGACGTGCTGGTGCTGCCGGCCCACAACGAGCCGTTCCGCGGCCTGCATGCGCGCATCGGCCACCTGGAGCGCAGCCAGCACGCGGCGCTGGACCGGCTGCGCCAGGCGCTGGGCGCGCCGAAGCGGGCGGTGGATGTGTTCGGCGAGCTGTTCTCGCGGCCCATCGGCGCCGAGCCGGGGCTGCTGGGCATGGCCACCGGCGAGAGCATCGCGCACCTGAACTACCTGCTGCACCGGGGCGAAGCCGTCATGGAGACGGACGACGACGGCATCGCCTGGTATCGCGCCGCCTGACGCCGCCTGACGCGGCCCGCCGCTACCAGACCGGCGCCGTGGGCAGGTGCCAGTCGTTCCAGACCGCCAGCAGCCGCAGCACGAAGCAGGCTCCGCCGCCGGCCACCGCGGCCGCCACCGGCGGCAGGCCGAGCGCGCGCGTGCTCACCGCCACCGTCGCGCCGAGCCAGGCCGCGGTGGCGTAGATGTCCGCGTGCAGCACCACGGGCACCCGCGCCAGCAGCATGTCGCGCACCACGCCGCCGCCTACGCCGGTGACGGCGCCCATCAGGGTGGCGATGAACGGGCGCACGCCGTACAGGCGGGCCTTTTGCGCGCCGGCCACGGCGAACAGCGACAGGCCGGCCGCGTCCAGCATCGTCGGCAGCATGCCGGCGAAATCGCGCGCGGCGGAATGGAAGACGAAGGCCGCCGCTCCGGTCAGCATGGCCAGCGCCGGATAGCGCCAGTCGCGGATCGCGTTGGGCGGGGCCGCGCCGATCAGCAGGTCGCGGATGATGCCGCCGCCCACCGCGGTGATCAGCGACACCACCATCACGCCGAGCAGGTCCAGTCCGTGCTGCATTCCGGTGATGGCGCCTTCCAGCGCAAATACGGCAGTCCCGGCCAGGTCGGCTGCCAGTACGACGACTTCGGCTTTTGTTCTCATTGAGGGCGTTTGGCTAAGTTTGCGCCCAGAGCATACTGGCCGGGGGGGGGGGGGGGAGGGGGGGGGGGGGGGGGGGGGGGGAGTAC
>NZ_JBYTEL010000001.1:69033-237936 GCF_058789195.1 Cupriavidus sp. FW216-B1
CTTTGGGTCTTTTGGTCGCATTTTGCGCCCAGACCATACTCCCCGCCCCCCCCCCGCGCCAGTGCATGAGTGTGGCGCGGCCGCAATTCCCGGGGGGCAGGGGCGCCGCGCCGCGTCTCGGGGCTGGCGCGTGCGGCCCGCGCGCGGGGCCGGGTACTGGTGGCCGGCTAGCGCAGCCCCAGCGCCCAGTCCACCGCCGCATCGAACAACTGGCGGCCCGGCGCGGCGAGGTTGGCGAAGGTATCGTTGCCGAGGAAGAACATCACGCGCCGCGCGGGCGCCAGCGCTTCGTAGTCCATCGTGGCGCCTTTCTCGTAGGCGAAGATGGCGGCCTTGTCGGGCTGGCCGTACAGCGTGGCGATGATGCTGGCGCCCAGGCCGGGCTTGCCCCAGCTCATGGCGGCCTGCCGCTCGTAGACGTTGGCCACGCCGGCGGGCAGCCCGGCCGAGAGCGGATGGGGCGCGTTGACCAGCCACAGGTAGCGTTCCTTGGGCGCTTCGCCGAAATCGGTGTCGTGCCGCTTGCCGGTCATGGCGAGGTCGTCGAGCAGGTCGTTCTCCCAGGTCAGCAGCGGCCGGGGCAGCTCGCGCCAGCCAGCGGCGACGTTCTTGGCGGCGATGGTGGACGACATCACCACGAGGTCGGCGCCGAGCGCGGCGTCGGCGGGCTGGTCCTGCGCCAGCAGGCTGACCGCGTAGCCGCGCGCTTCCAGGTGCGCCTTGATCTTGAGGTCCACCGGCAGGTCCGGGCCGCCGGCCTGGACGACCAGCGCGATCTTCCGGCCGTGTCCCGCCGGCTCGGCGGCGTGCGCGCCGCCGATCATGCTGCAGGCAAGCAGCAGCAGGCCGGCAAGGCGCGCGGCGAACGCGCGGCGGCGCGGGTTTGCGGCAACGCCGTGGCGCGGCGCGCGGCTGGCGCCTCGCTGGAGGTCGTGCGTGTTCATGGGTTTCCTCGTTCCTCAGAATTCCAGCGTGGTCAGCAGGGAAACCTGGCGCGCGTCGCCGATCGCCACGAAGTAGCGGTTGGCGCTGGACGGGTAGTAGGTGCGGTTGAACAGGTTCTTGACGTTGAGCTGGAAGCGCAGCTTCTGCGTGGCGCCGACCTTGGTCTCGTAGGTGGCGAAGGCATCCGCCACCACGTAGGCGGGCAGCGCGAAGCTGTTGGCCGAGTCGCCCGGGCGCCGGCCCACGTAGCGCCCGGCCGCGCCCAGGCGCAGCCGGTCGGCGCCGAAGATCTGGCCGAAGTCGTAGACCGCCGCCAGCGAGCCGGTCTGCTGCGCCACGTTCCACAGCCGCATGCCGGCGTAGAGCGGGTCCTCGGTGGTCTTGGCGTCGATGAACGCATAGCTGCCGATCACGCTCCAGCGGTTGCCGATCTGGCCCGCCACGTCCAGCTCGATGCCGCGCGAGCGCGCCCGGCCGGAGGTGCGCCAGTCGGTCAGCTTGGTGGCGTCGTTGTACTGGGACACCAGCACGTTCTTCTTGTCGATGTTGAAGAACGCGAGGTTGGCGGTCAGCCCGCCGGTGAAGTCCAGCTTGGTGCCGAGCTCCCACGATTTCGCTTCTTCCGGCAGCACCGAGGAGTCGATCACCACGCCCGTGCTCAGCGGCGCGATGGTGGAGGTCGGCTTGAGCGACTGCGTGTAGCTGCCGTACAGCGAGACCGCCTCGGACCACTTGTAGACCAGGCCCGCGCGCGGCAGCCACTTGTTGCCGTCGAGGTCGGTGTTGGTCACGAACGGCCGCCCGCGCCCGGCCACCTGGCTGTACGACAGGAAGCGCACGCCGCCGACCAGGATCCACTTGTCGGTCAGGTGCAGGCTGTCCTGCAGGAACACCGAGGTGTCGTGCAGGGTGTCGGTCTGGTCGCTGTCGCTGGGCGACACGGTGCTCGACGCCGGCTCCAGCCCGTAGACGGGGTTGAGGTAGCTGAACTTCGACGTGGTGGCCTGGCGCAGCAGGTCGGCGCGGTAGATGCGCCGGTATTCGCTGTCCACGCCGACCTGCAGGTCGTTGCGCATGCCGGCCACCTGGAAGCGGCCGTCGAGGTAGCCGATGGCGTAGCTGTCGGTGCTCAGCGCGCCGTGGGTGGCGTCGTTGCTGCGCGTGAGGATGCCGGTGGTGGTGTTGACGCCGGCCACGCGCAGCTGGCCCGCGTCGTAGGTCTCGCGGTTGTAGCTGTAGCCGAAGTGCCCTTTCCAGTCGGCGTTGAACTGGTGGTCCGCCACCAGCTGGACCAGGTGAGACTGGCCGTCCATGCTGTTGACGGGCTCGTCCAGGCGGCGCCGGCTGGGAATCGCCAGCGGCTCGTTGGTGCGCGGGTCGAGCGCGGTGCCGCGGTCGAACGGATAGAGGAACTTGCGGTATTCGTACGACAGCACCACCTGCGTGTCCTTGCCGTACCAGGCCAGCGACGGCGCCACCAGCGTCTCGCGGTGCTCGCCGAAGTTGCGCCAGTACTGCTCGTCCACCTGGTCCACCACGAGGCGGTAGGCCAGGCCGGAAGTGCCGATCGGGCCGGTGGTGTCGAGCGTGCCGCCGGCGCCGTTCTTGCCGTGGCCGTAGGTGGTGCCGAGCACGGAGATGGCGTTGTACTGCTGCAGCATGGGCCGCTTGCTGACGATGTCGATGACGCCGCCGGGGTCCATGATGCCGTACAGCAGCGAGGACGGGCCCTTGAGCACTTCCACGTTGTCGGCCGCCGCGTTGAGCCCGCGGCCCTGGATCAGCGGCATGCCGTTGTGCATCACCGAGCCGTCGCGGTTGCCGCCGAAGCCGCGCTTGAGGATGGTGTCCTGGGTGCCGGCCAGCGTGTTGCCCTGGGTGATGCCGCTGATGTTGCCGAGCGCGTCGTCGAGGTTGCGCGGGCGCTGGTCGCGCAGCACCTGCGCCGGCACGATGTTGACCACCTGCGGGATGTCGAGCAGCGGCGTGTCCGAGCGCGTGACGACCGCGTTGGGCGGCGGGCGGTAGCTTTCCTCGCGCGCGGCGTCGGCCTGCACCACCACGGGCGGCAGCGCCGCCTCGCCCGGCGCCAGCGGCGGCACGGCGGCGGCCGGCTCGACGCGCCGGACCAGCGCGTAGCCGCCGTAGCCCTGCGCCACCGCGGCCAGGCCGGTGCCCTGGAGCAGCGCGCCCAGCGCTTCCGGCACGCCGTATTGCCCGCGCAGCCCCTTGCTTTGCAGGCCGGCGGCGATCTCCGGCGGGAACGACAGCAGGATGCCGGCTTCGCGGCCGAAGCGGTTGAGCGCGCCTTCCAGCGGGCCGGCCGGGATGTCATAGGCCCTGGCCGGCGAAGGCTGCGACGCGGGCGCGTCGGCGGCGGTGGCGGCGCCGGGCGCGAGGGCCGCCACGCCCAGCCCCAGCGCCGCCACAGCATGGCCCAGCGCCGCCACCAGCGGGCGGCGCGCGGTGGGCAGCCGGCGCGGGGCGGGGCCGTGCGGCGTGGCTGGAGAGCCCTCGTTGGCGCGGAGGGCGCGTGCGGCGATGCGGTGATGTTCCATGATCGGTGACTCGGAGGAGGTTCGGAGATGTGGTGCGCTTATCTCTTATGTCCCGCGAGAATCGGAAACAGACCACCTCGGGCGCAAAAAAATCGCAGGCGGCTTTCGTGCGTGCCGGCTGGCCGCGGCCGGCGGCGGACTAGCCGGCCGGCTGCACTGTCACCCAGTAGCGGGTCAGGAAGTGGATCTGCACCGGCAGCGTGGTCCGCAGCGCATCGAGGATGCGGTCGGTATCGGCCAGCGGGAAGGTGCCGGACACCTGCAGCGCGGCGATCGCCGGATCGCAGCGCAGGCGGCCCGGGCGGTGGCGGCTGACTTCGGTGAGGAACCCGTCGAGGCGCATCCGGGTCGCGACCAGCATGTCGTCGACCCAGGCCGCGTCTGTCTCGCTGGCCGCGCCGATGTCGCCGATGGCGGTGCGCGTGAAGCGGGCCTGCTCGCCGGCGCGCAGCGTGCGCGCCAGTCCGTGGCCGTCGCGCGGGCGCACGTCGACCGCGCCTTCGAACACGCCGACCTGGCTTGCGTCCGGCAGGCGCCGCGCGGTGAAGCGCGTGCCGAGCGGCCGCAGCTCGCCCTGCTCGGTTTCCACCACGAAGGGCCGCGGCGCGGCGCCGTCCTTGCCGGTTACGATCATGATCTCGCCGCCGACCAGCCGCACCCGGCGCTCGGCGGCGGTAAAGCGCACGTCGATGGCGCTGTCCGTGTTGAGCGACACCACGGTGCCGTCGGCCAGCATGAGGCTGCGCCGCTCGCCGACCGCGGTGCGCTCGTCGGCCAGCCACTCGCGCCAGGGCGCGCGTTCTTCCGCGGTCCAGGCGATGCCGCCGGCGAACAGCAGCAGGGCCAGCGTCTTGACCGCCTGGCGGCGGCCGGCCGAGCGCGGCGGCAGCAGCGCCGCGCGCGCGACGGCGGCGGCCCCGGGCGAGGCGAACTGCCGCAACTGCGCGTTGACCGCTTCGATGCGCGCCCAGGCGCGGGCGTGGTCCGGGTGCGCCGCGCGCCAGCGTTCCCAGGCCTGCCGCGTGGCCGGCGAGGTGTCCTTTTCCTGCAGCAGGAGCAGCCATTCGACCGCGCGCGCGGCCACTTCGGGCGGGATGCCAGGTACCGTTTCCGCGCTCATGAATGCTTACTCCGGCGCGACGGCGAAATAGCACTGCGTGGCGGCACGCACGAGATAGCGCTTGACCGTGGTGACGGACACGCGCAGCTGCGCGGCGATGTCCGCCTGCTCCATGCCGTCCAGTTGCGACAGCAGGAACGCGCGCTTGACCGCCGTCGGCAGGCCCGACAGCAGGCGGTCGATCTCGAACAGGGTTTCCAGCAGCATGGCGCGCTCCTCGGGCGAGGCCGCCATCGGCTCCGGCATGTGCGCGAGCGCATCGAGGTAGGCGTGCTCGAGCTGCTCGCGCCGGCGGTGGTTGGACAGGACGCGCTGCGCGACGGTGGTGAGAAACGCGCGCGGCTCCTCGATGCCGAGCGTGTCCTCGCGCGCCAGCAGGCGCAGGAAGGTGTCGTGGGCGAGGTCGGCCGCGCGATGCGTGCAGCCGAGCTTGCCGCGCAGCCAACGGCACAGCCAACCGTGATGGTCGGTGTAGAGCGCAAGCAATTCGCGCTGTGGTGCGGATTCCGCGGCCGGCATGGCAGTCCTTCCCGATCATACGGTGCGCAGCACCGGTCATGGCCAAAAAATGAGAACGATTCTCATTATATCAAAGCCGGAGACCGGGCGGTTGCGCGGACGCGTGTGTCGGGGATTGCCGCAACATCGCCGGGGCGCGGCGGCCGCCGCAAGCGAGGCAAGCCAGGCGGGCGGGGCGGGCGATCAGTCGTGAGCCTGTAAATTCACTTCCGCCTGAATAAAGATAATAACCGGCGTATTTTTCAGCGCATCTTTTGACCAGGGTCAATACACGCAAGCTAAATGATAAATCATCCTCCATTAAGGAAAAATTAAGGCCGGACCAGAGTAATCCGATGCCGCTCGGCATTACGGATGTCTTGATCCGGGAAAACGCCTGCTGGCGATAAGAAAAATGACGGAGAAACCTCTCGCGGGATACGCGGGAGCGGCAGGGAATCAACGAAGTTCGGCTTGAACAAAGGGATTGCGGGATGCTGGTAGAGCCGGCAGGACGACGCACAAGTTTCTTTGTTATTAAGAAAATGCATTTGAAGTCGGGCCAGATTGATTCAAGACAAGGGCCGCGAAATTAATCGGTGCGGTACCGGGTGACGCGCCGCCACAACACATTTACCTGAGCGCCTCAGATTTATGTGGGGACCCCCCTGTTCATTCCTGAAAGTCCGCTTCTATAATACGATAAACACGAATCATTCTGATTCGTAAATTTCATACCGAACGATCCATCCATCTCGGCAGCGTCTCGCACGCCACAAGACAATGACTATCAAAGAGGGCCCTGAGCGGCGTCATCGGAGGGGAGGGCGGCGCGGCCTGTTGGCCGCGGTCCTGCTTGGCATGTGGCTGGCGGGCTGCGGTGGAGGCGGCGACGACGGCTCGTCCGGCAACAGCGCCGCCACGGCGCCGGTTGCCGGTTCGCTGTCGGCGATGGCGCAGGTCGGGGAAAAGATCTTCTCCGACACCGCGCTGTCGGCCTCGGGCCGGCAGTCGTGCGCGACGTGCCACGTGGAAAGCCGGGGCTACGCCGCCGACGACGGCCTCGCGGTGCCGCTGGGCGGCCCGGACATGGACCTGCCGGGCCTGCGCAACGCGCCTTCGCTGACCTACATGCAGTTCACGCCGGCCTTCAGCTTCCAGCCCGACGGCACGCCGGTGGGCGGCTTCTTCCGCGACGGGCGCGCGGCGTCGATCGCCGACCAGGCAGAGCAGCCGTTCATCACGCCGTTCGAGATGGCCAACGCCTCGGCGGACGAGGTGCTGGCGCGGCTGCTGACGCGGCCCTACATCAGCGATTTCAAGGCGGTATTCGGCGAGAGCTCGGTGACGGACGCGACCACGGCCCTGCACAACATCGGCCAGGCGCTGGCGCAGTACCAGAAGGAAGATCCGTCGTTCCACCGCTTCTCCAGCAAGTACGACGCCTACCTGAGCGGCACGGCCCAGCTCACGCCGCAGGAGCTCAACGGGCTGGCGCTGTTCAACAACCCGGCCAAGGGCAACTGCACGGCCTGCCACGTGTCCACGCCGACCGCCACCACGCCGGCGCTGTTCACCGACTTCACCTACGACAACGTCGGCATCCCGCGCAACTGGAAGATCGCGGCCAACGTCGACGGCAACACGCTCGGCTACGTGCCGCGGAACGGCGCGGCGCTCGGCGATCCCGGCCACGACTACTACGACCTGGGCCTGTGCGGGCCGCTGCGCGCGGAGTTCGCCGGCCGCACCAGCTTGTGCGGGGCCTTCAAGGTGCCGACGCTGCGCAACATCGCGCTGACCGCGCCGTATTTCCACAACGGCGTGTTCGACACGCTGGAAGAAGCGGTGGCGTGGTACATCACGCGCGACACCGATCCCGCGCGCTGGTACCGCAAGGCCGACGGCACGCCCGACATCCTCTACAACGACCTGCCGGTCGCCTACGCCGGCAACGTCAACGTGTCCGAGGTTCCCTACATTCCCTCGCTGGCGCCGAACCTGAGCGACGGCGAGATCGCCGACCTGGTGCGCTTCCTGTGCACGCTGACCGACGGCTTCGACGCGGCCAATCCGTCCGCCTACCAGCCGCCCGCGCAGTGCCAGTCCACCGCGGCCAGCGTGGCCGCCACGCGCGCCGGCGGCGCGGCCGCGCCCGCTGCCGTCACCAACACCGCCACCGCAGCCACTGTCGCCAAGAACAGGAAATAGCCCGGAACGAGCCAGGAAAAACAGGGAGGAAATGCAATGAAGAGGACCATGATTGCCGCGGCGGCGCTCGCCGTGGCGGGGACACCTGCGCTTGCCGCGCCGCCGAGCGCCAGTCCGGCGGTGGTGCAGCAGCTGGAGAAGAAGATCGACGACATGGCCGGCCAGCTCGATGCGCTCAAGGCCGAGCTCAGGGCCATGAAGGAGCAGAACACCGCGATGGCCACGCAGCAGCAGGCGCAGGCCCGCCAGCAGGCCGACCAGACCGCGCAGGTCGCGCAGCTGCAGGCGTCGCAGGAAACCCTGCAGCAGGCGGCGGCCAAGCCTTCGCCGCTGGACAACCTGAGCCTGTTCGGCTACGGCGAGATCGGCTATTCGCGGCCCAGCCGCAACACCAACGACACGCGCGCCGACCTCGGGCGCGCGGTGTTCGGCTTCGGCTACCGCTTCGACGACAAGACGCGCTTCGCCTCCGAGTTCGAGGTGGAGCACGCCATCGCCTCGTCGTCCGATGCCGGCGAGTTCGAGGTGGAGCAGTTCTACGTCGACCACATGTTCACCGACAAGGTGGGCGTGACCGCCGGCGTGTTCCTGATGCCGGTCGGCCTCATCAACGAGCACCACGAGCCCACCGCCTACTACGGCGTCTACCGCAACTTCATCGAGACCCTGATCATTCCCAGCACGTGGCGCGAGGGCGGCTTCGCGCTGCACGGCAACACCGACATCGGGCTGGACTGGAACGTGGGCCTGACCACCGGCCTGGACCTGTCCAAGTGGAACTTCACGCCCGAGACGCCGCTGTACGGCTCGGCGCTGGAGCTGCAGAACAACGGCTCGGCGCCGTTCCAGGCCACCCACCAGGAAATGTCGCTGGCCAACGCCAAGAACGCCTCGCAATACCTGTCGCTGAACTACCGCGGCGTGCCGGGGCTGCTGCTGGGCGGCTCGGTCTTCACCGGCAACGCCAATCCGGCCGCGGGCGCGGGCAGCCAGCGCTCGACCCTGTGGGAAACCCACGCGCGCTGGACGCCGGGCAAGTGGGACCTGTCGGCGCTCTACGCGCAGGGCTACATCAGCAACACCGCCAAGGTCAACGCGCAGTTCCCGGGCACCGCCAACCCGATGCCGGCCTCGTTCTACGGCTGGTACCTGCAGGCCGCCTACAGCGTGTGGCAGCATGGCAGCTATCGCGCGGTGCCGTTCGCGCGCTTCGAGCGGTACAACATGGGCGCGCGCTACGAGGGCCTGGCGCCGGGCTTCTCGGCGGTGCCGTCGCAGCCGGTCACGGCCAGCGGCGCGGTGTTCCCCAAGCCTTACGATACGGTCTGGACGGCGGGCCTGAACTTCTACCTGAACCCGAACGTCGTGTTCAAGGTCGATTACCAGCGCTTCCGCGTCAACCGCGACTTCAGCCGCTTCGACCTCGGGCTGGGGATCTATTTCTAGTGTCATGACATGCGGCCGCGGCGCGCCGCGGCCGGAGGAAGCTTCAATGCACTACCGCTCTGTTCCCAGCGTCTTGATCTGTGCCGCGGCGGCGGCGTCCGCCGGGCTCGTCACGACCCGCGCCTATGCCGCCGACTACATGAGCGTGGCCGAAAGCCAGAAACTGATGTTCGCCGACGCGACCGAGTTCGCGCCGGTCGTGGTGGCGCTCAATCCGGAGCAGCTCCGGCAGCTCGCGGAGCGCGCCGGCGGGCCGCCGCGCCCGGGCGCGTGGCGCATCTGGCAGGCGCGCCAGGGCGCCAGCGTGCTCGGCTACGTGGTGGCCGACGCGGTGATCGGCAAGTTCGAGCTGATCAACTACGCGGTGGCCCTGAGCCCGGCCGGCGAGATCCGCGACGTGGAGATCCTGGCCTACCGCGAGAGCCACGGCTACGAAGTCCGCAACAAGCCGTGGCGCAGCCAGTTCACCGGCAAGTCCGCGCAGGCGAAGCTGCGCGTCGGCGAGGACATCGACAACATCAGCGGCGCCACGCTGTCGTGCACGCACATCACCGACGGCATCCGGCGCATCGCCGTGATGGCGCAGATGGCGCTGGCGAAAGGCTGACCGCGCCGTGAGCCTTGCCACGCAGACCGCACAGGCCACGCCGGCCGCGCCGTGCCGCCGCGCGCGCCCGCTGCTGGGCACGCTGGTGGAGATACGGGCGAGCGGCCCCGCCGCGGCGCAGGCGGTGCGCGCGGGCTTCGCCGAGGTCGGCAGGATCCACGGCCTGATGAACCGCCATGCCGCCGGCAGCGACATCGGCCGCTTCAACCGGGCGGCGCCGGGCGAGATGCTCGCGGTGGATGCGCACACGCTGGCCGTGCTCGCCGCCGCGGCCCGCCTGCAGGCCGAGAGCGAGGGGGCCTTCGACTGCGTGTTCGACTGCGCGCTCGATGGCGCGTCCGTCGGCGCGCATGGCCCGGCCTGGGCGATCGAGGGCGCCATGCTGCGCAAGCTGCGGCCGGCGCGCCTCGATCTCGGCGGCATCGCCAAGGGCTACGCGGTGGATTGCGCGGTCCGCGCCATGCTCGGCTTCGACATCGACGACGTGCTGGTCAACGCGGGCGGCGACATGCGCCATGCCGGCCGCGCGCCGGCCGCCGTGGCCTTGCGCGAGCCGGGCGCGCCGGCGCGCGTGGCGTTGCGCTGGCACCTGGACAACGCGGCGCTGGCCGGCTCCAGCGCGGGCGGCCTCGGCCTGTCCGCGGCGCCGCGCATCGCAGACCGGCGCGCGCCGTCGGTGCTGCCGGCGGGCGCCGGCGCCAGCGTGCTGGCGCCTTCGTGCATGCTTGCCGACGCCCTGACCAAGGTGGTATTGGTGTGCGGCGCGCCCGATCATCCGCTGCTGGCACGCTACGGCGCCCGCGCGCTGCTCTATCGCGACGGCCGCGGCGGCAACCCCGGCAACTAGCCTATCCAACCCGATCTCGCCCGATGTACCAGCCCCATGTTCCCGCCCGCCGGCGCCGCGCCGCGCGCCTCGGCCCGCACCGGCGCCTGGCCCTGTACGCCACGTTCGCGCTGCTGCTGCTCACCGGCCTGGCGTGGCTGCTGGCGCGCTGGCTCGAACTCGAGCCCGAGACCTTGGCGCCGTGGCAGGCGTGGAGCATGAAGCTGCACGGCGCGGCGGCGATGTACGCCACCTTCCTGCTCGGCATCGTCTGGTCGGCGCATATCCGCATGTGCTGGATCCAGCGGCAGAACCGCCTCGCCGGCGGGCTGTTCGCGGCGGTGGTCGGCCTGCTGGTGGCGACCGGCTTCGGCCTGTACTACTTCAATGGCGAGGCGCTGCGCGGCGCGACCGAATGGCTGCACTGGGGCGGCGGCCTCGCCGTCGGCGCGCTGTTCTGGCTGCACCTGGCGCGAGGGCGCCGGCAGGCCGCCGGCCACGACTGAGGCGGGCGGCTACGCCTGCTCCACGCACGCCGCGCATCTGCCGACCAGCGCGCTGCGCACCAGCGCCGGGCGCAATCCGCGCGCTGCCAGGCGGGCTTCCTGCATCGCCAGCAGCGTGGCGTCGAAGACCTCCTCGAAGCGGCCGCAGGCGGTGCAGAAGAAATGCTCGTGGACCGGCTGGTCCGCCAGTTCGTAGTAGTGGGACAGGGTATGGTCGCCGCCGGGCACCGAGACGCGCCAGAGCAGCCCGCATTCGGTGAGCTCGTAGAGCGCCGCGCGGAACGTGGAGAGCGCCATCCGGTAGGGCGATGCCATCATCAGCCGGCACAGGCCGTCCGCGGTCACGTGGCGGGACGGCGCCTCGCCGAGCACCAGCAGCACCGCGACCCTGCCCGGCGACACCGCGACGCCGCGCGCGGCGAGCGCCTGCGCGGCCTGGCGGCCGGGCTCTCCCCACACGGCTTCGGGCGTGCCGTCCTTCGCGCCGGGGTGCGCGGCGGCGGGCCGGGGAGCGAAGCGGCGATCGGTTCTGGTGGACATCGGCAACCGCGCGGCGCGCTACAGGAAGCGCGCCGCGAAGGGTGGCACGGACGACGGCGCGGCCCCGGCGGCGCGGACGATGGCGCCGCACCGGGCTGGTCGGGAAGGCATGGCAAGGCGGAGGCGGGATGCACCAGTCATGAAGCTCGGACTCACGGAGGATGGCCGGCGGGACCGGCCGGTAGGCAGCGTCCGACAGGCCGGCGAGGGCCGCGAACGGAGTCAGAGCAGGCTAATGTGGATCATGCGCAAGCTCAATGCGCGCAGCGGCCGGGAGCGAAAAGGCGGGACATATGCCCCGCCCGTCCGGGCCCTTTGCCGCGCCGCCACGGGCATCGCGGGCGGCGCGGCAGGCCTGCGGGACAAATGTCCCGTGCCGCCGGAAGCGGCCATCCGCGCGGCTGCGGCGGCGGTCCGCGCCCGCGCGGCGGGCTGGCGGGCCGGCTTTTCCCACTAACGAGAATCAGTTACATTTAAAGCCCAGTCGGACCTCGCACGGATGGTGCCGAGGAGCTTGTCCCAGGAATCTCACTACATGTCACCCAGGCTTTTGCTGTTGCTCGCTTTCTTCCCCGCTTATCAGATATGGGATCTGAGCCAGATCTACCGCAACGTCGGCGTGCACTACCACCTGCTGGCGGAGACGGCCGCGACCATCGCGTTCGTGGCGATCCTGCTGGTCTTCATCCGCGAGCGGCAGCGGGTGGCGCGCGATTTCGCCGAGCTGCGCAACGCGGTGCGGGCCGGCGAGCGCGCCATGATGGAGCGCGACGCCGCCGCCCGGCAGAGCACGCGGCATTTCCTCGATCACATGCAGGAGCAGTTCGACGCCTGGAAGCTGACCCCGGCCGAGAAGGACGTGGCCCTGCTGCTGGTCAAGGGGCTTTCGCTGGAAGAGATCGCCGCGCTGCGCGAGAGCCGCGCCAAGACGGTGCGCCAGCATGCCGCCAACGTCTACGCCAAGGCGCGGCTCGAAGGGCGCCACCAGCTTGCCGCGTACTTCCTCGAGGACCTGATGGCGCCCACGCCCGCCTCCGGGAACTGAGCGCGCCGCGCGGCGCGTCAGCCGCGCGCGTCCTCCGCGGCGATCTCCTGCAGGTCCAGGTCGCGCTCGAGCACTTCCAGCACGTGGTCGTGGATCTGGCCCAGGCGATGCAGGCGCAGCAGTTCCGCGCGCCCCGCGGCGATGGCGGCCAGCACCACGCGGTAGTGCTCGGCGGCCACGCCGGCGCGCGAGGCCGTGTCGGCGCTGTAGCGCGCGGTGATGTCGGCGCGGTAGCGGTATTGCTCCAGCAGGCGCGGGTGGATCAGCGCGCCGCCGGCGTCGTAGGCCAGCGCTTCCACCGCCTTGAACTGGGCGGCCTCCAGGTGCGCCCACGCCTGCGACTCGGTGAGGTGGGCCGGGTTGGCTTCCTCGGCGTCGCCCAGGCGCAGCGCGCGGATCAGCAGGCCGAGCGTGGAGCCTTGCAGCAGCACCGTCACCAGGATCACCGCGAAGGCCGCCGCCAGGATCAGGTCGCGGCCCGGGATCGATTCCGGCACCGACAAGGCGATCGCCAGCGTCACCACGCCGCGCATGCCGGCCCAGGACAGCACGGCCGAGCCGGCCGCCGAATGCGGCCGCGCGGCGCGCCCGGCCAGCCGCGCGCAGGCGGCGCGCAGCCAGCCGGTGGCGAAGATCCACACGAAGCGCGACACCACCACCGCGGCGACCACCGCCGCCACCGGCAGCGCCAGCGTGTCGAACGCATGCGCCGCGCCGCCCAGGCGCGCCAGCACGCCGCGCAGCGACAGTCCCATCAGGATGAACACCAGCGCCTCCAGCAGGAACACCATCACCTGCCAGAACGCCGTGCCCTTGGCGCGGATGCGCGCGGACAGCACCTCGTGCTGGCGCCAGCCCATGATCAGGCCGCAGGTCACGGTGGAGATCACGCCGGACACGTGCATCGATTCGCCGACCGTGTAGCTCAGCCACGGCGACAGCAGCGAGGCGGCGATCACGAGGTGGTCCACCCCCAGCGTGCGCTGCAGCGTGACCATCACCGCGCCGATGAAGCCGCCCACCACCACGCCGCCCAGCCCGAGCACGGCGAACGAGGCCGAGGCCTGCCACAGGCTGAAGGCGCCGGTCAGCGCCGCGGCGATGGCGAAGCGGAACAGCACCAGCCCGGCGGCGTCGTTGAGCAGGCTCTCGCCTTCGAGCAGCGCCATCAGCTGGCGCGGCAGGCTCACGCGCTCCAGCACGGCCTTGGCCGCCACCGCGTCGGGCGGCGACACCACCGCGCCGAGCGCGAAGCAGGCCGCCCACGGCAGCGCCGGCAGCAGCCAGTGCGTGACCACGCCCACCGCCAGCGTGGTGAAGGCCACCGCGCCGATGGCCAGCCACAGGATGCCGCCCAGGTTGCGCCTGAAGTCTTCCCACACCGTGAAGTAGGCGCCGTCGAGCAGCAGCGGGGGCAGGAAGATGATGAGGATGAGCTCGGGGTCGAACTCCAGCTGCGGCACGCCCGGCAGGAAGGCGATCGCCATGCCGCCGGCCAGCAGCGCCGCCGCAGGCGGCAGGTGCAGGCGCCGGGCCAGCAGCTCCAGCCCGATGATGACGCCGACCAGTACCAGGATGAACTCGAACGCCGATGCCGTGGACACGATGGGGGTTCCTCGCAAGGTGGCTGCGCCAGCCTGCAATACTACAGGCGCCGGCCCGCGCGATGCAGGCCGCGCCGGCAGGAACCGCCCTCCGCCCGCCGGCTCAGTCCTCGGCGACGAAGCCGGTGGCCTCCACGATCGGCTTCCACGCGGCGCGCTCGACCTGGATGCGGTGGCGCGCGTCCTGCCCCGGCTTCGGCGCGACCTCCAGCCCCAGCGCTTCGAGCTTGGCGGCGGTGGCGGCGTTGCCCGAGGCGGCGATGAACATCTTCTCCACCCTGGCCACCACGTCCGGCGGCGTGCCGGCCGGCAGGAAGGCGCCGTACCAGCTGGTGGCGTACTCGTACTGGCCGAAGCCCTGCTCCTTGAGCGTGGGCACCTCGGGCAGCGCCTTGGCGCGGTGCGTGCCGCTCACGCCCAGGAACTGGAGCTTGCCGGCCTTGTACAGCGTCATCATGCTGGCCACCGCGTCCCAGCCGATCGAGACGTTGCCGCTGATCACGTCCACCAGCATCGGCGAGGCGCCGCGGTAGGCCGCCGGCGTGATGGCGACGCCGGCCGCCTTGCCCAGCGCCACGGTGCCGAGGTGGCCGGCGCTGCCGATGGTGGCCAGGCCCAGGCTGGCGCCGGCCGGATTGCGGCGCGCCCACTCCACGTATTCCTTCATGTTCTTGTACGGCTGCTGCGCGCCGGCGGCCACCACGGTCGGCACGTCGGTCAGCACGGCGGCGGGCACGAGGTCCTTGTCGGCGTCGTAGCCGAGCTTCCTGTACGTGAGCGGGAAGATGGTGAACAGCGGCGACGGCCCGATGAAGACGGTCTTGCCGTCGGGCTTCGCGCGCTTGACGTAGTCCAGCGCCAGCCGCGCCGAGGCGCCCGGGCGGTTTTCCACGATCACCGTGCCTTGCCCGTTCTGGCGCAGCTGCTCGGCATAGAGGCGCGCCAGGCTGTCGGCCGCGCCGCCGGGCGCGTAGCCGACGACGATGCGCATCGGCTCGCCGCCGTCCGCGGCGTGCGCCGGCCGGGGCAGGGCGAGCACGGCGGCGGCGCAGGCCGGCAGCGCCAGGAGGTGGAGCGTGAGTTTGCGGCGGGAGGCTTGGATCATGGCGCGGGCGGGGTCAGGTCGTTCGGGGGGGAAGTCGTCAGGCTTGCGGCCACCGGCCCAGCAGGCCGTGCGCGGACTCGAACAGCGCGGCGGCGCGCAGCAGCGCCGCGTCGCCGCGGAACTGCCCGACCAGCTGGAAGCCGACCGGCAGGCCGTCGGCGGCAAAGCCGCTGTTCAGGCTGATGGCGGGGTGGCCGGTCATGTTGAACGGCATGGTCCACGGGAACCAGTGCGCGCGCACGTTCTCGTAGTGCTGGCCGTCGATGTCGATGGTGCCGAACAGGTCCTGCCCGAGCGGCAGCGCGGTGCGCGTGAGCGTGGGCATGGCGAGGAAATCCGCGCGCGCGAGCAGCGCCTGCACGCGCTGGAACAGCGCCGAGCGGTCGAACATGGCCTGCTGGTATTCGACGCCGCTGACCTGCGCGGCCGAGGCCACCTGCCGCAGGAAGGTGGCGCTGAGCTGCTCGCCGTGCTCGGCGGCGATGGCGGCGAAGCGCGCGCGCCAGACCGTGTGGTTGATCGCGCGCCAGATCGGCTCCACGTCGAAGCCTTCGCCGGAGAACGGCTCGAGCTCCGCGCCCAGGCCGGCCAGCCGCGCCAGGCTGGCCTCGAACGCGCGCGCCACCCCGGCCGCCACGGGACGCCCCGGCGGCGCCAGGCAATGGAGGATGCGCTTGCCGCGCAGGTCGCCGCGCGCCTGCGCCGCCTCGACGTAATCGGGTTTGGGCACGCCGATGGACCACGGGTCGCACGCGTGCTCGCCGGCCATGACCTGCATCATCAGGCCGGTGTCGGCCACCGTGCGCGTGGTCGGCGTGACGTAGGTCTGGTTGCCGAACAGGTCCTGCGCCTGGCTGTGCGGGATCACGCCGTTGCTCTGCTTGATGCCGACCACGCCGTTGCACGCGGCCGGGATGCGCGTGGAGCCGCCGCCGTCGGTGGCCACCGCCAGCGGGGCGATGCCGCTGGCCACCGCCACCGCCGCGCCGCCGCTGGAGCCGCCGCTGGTGCGCGCGGCGCTCCAGGCGTTGCGCGTGCGGCCGAACAGCGGCGAGTCGGTCAGGCACTTGGAGCCGAACTCGGGCGTGGTGGTCTTGCCGATCAGGATGGCGCCCTGCGCGCGCAGGCGCGCCACGGCGACGGCGTCGGTGCCGGGGATGTTGTCGCGGTAGGGCGCCGCGCCGAAGGTGGTGCGCACGCCCTGCGTGTTGACCAGATCCTTGGCGGTAAACGGGATGCCGTGCAGCAGTCCGAGCGGCTTGCCGTCCATGACGGCCTGCTCGGCCGCGCGGGCCGCGTCCAGGGCCTGCTCGGCGCACAGCGTGATGAAGCAGTTCAGCTCGGGCTGCAGGCGCGCGGCGCGCTCCAGCACCGCCCGCATGAGTGCCACCGGCGAGACCTCCCGGCGCGCGATGCGGCCCTGGAGTTCGGTGGCGGACAGGAAGCAAAGCGCATCGCTCATATCGCTCATTGGCGAGCTTCTCCAGAAAACGTCTCGGAGCGGATCGGAGGCGCCGCCACGGCGCGGCCGCGCTAGGGCGCCCGCACCATTGGTTTCTGGATCCAGAATCCATTCTTTGCGGCTATAGTAGACGTGTGTCATGCGCTTGTAAACTGCGCCGACAAAATCCGCACTTCCACTGCGCCGCGGCGCTCAGAGAGGCAAATGGCAGAAACGTTCGAATGGCAGGGGCGCTTGCGCCTGGTGGAAGAGGTGGCGCAGGTGCTGCGCCAGCGCATCTACCGCGGCGTCTATCCGCCGGGCAAGGCGCTGCGCCAGGTGGAGATCTCCGAGGACCTGAAGATCAGCCGCACGCCGCTGCGCGAGGCGCTGCGCATGCTGGAGCGCGAAGGGCTGGTCAGCGCCGAGACCGCGCGCGGCGTCACCGTGGTCAGCGCGGACTTCCGGCAGCTGATGGACGCCTACGCCCTGCGCGAAGTCATCGACGGCCTCGCGGCGCGGCTGGCCGCCGAGCGCGCCGGCAAGCTGGCGGGCCCGCCGCTGCGCGCCGTCATCGGCGCCCAGCGCGGCAGCCTGGCGCCGTGGCAGCCCGAGGCATACACGGTGGCCAACGTGGAATTCCACACCACCATCATCGGCCTGGCGTCGAACGAATACCTGGCGCGGCAGGTGCCGATCGTCCACATGACCTCGCAGGTGTTCGCGCCGCGCACCGTGTTCCCGCGCGACCGCGCGCTGGCGGCCATCGACGAGCACGAGCAGATCGTGGCGGCCATCGAGAGCGCCGACGGCGACCGGGCGGAGCAGGTGGCGCGGCAGCACATCCGCAGTTCGATGGCGCGCCTCAGGGTGATGGCGCAGGCCGGCGCGGACGTGGCGCAGGCCTGAAGGGAAAAGCCGGTTTCGGGCGTCCGGCGTCAGGACTGCCGGCGCTTCAGCGACGGCGCGGCATCCTGGCGCAGGGCTGGGTGATGCCGGCTCACGCTGCGCGCGCCGAGCAGCAGCGCGAGCAGAAAGACCAGGAGATACGCGGCAAACGTGATGACTTCCATGCTCGACCCTTTGTTGTCGGTTCTGTCCTTGCGTCGAGCGTGAAGTATGCGCAAAGGCGCGGGCGGGGCGCTACCACACGGTGGTAGGGGGCCGCCGCCGCGCCTCGCGCCTGGCGTCAGGTCGCCTCGCGCTTGACCGCGCCGGTGGCGAAGAAGCTCTGCAGGTTCTCGAACACCAGGTCGGCCATCGCCTGGCGGGTCTCGTTGGTGGCGCTGGCGATATGCGGCAGCAGCACCACGTTGTCCAGCGCGAACAGCGCGGGTGGCACCTGCGGCTCGTGCTCGAACACGTCGAGCCCGGCGCCGGCGATGCGCTTGTGCGCCAGCGCGTCCACCAGCGCGGCCTCGTCCACCACCGTGCCGCGCGCGATGTTGATCAGGAAGCCGCGCGGCCCGAGCGCCTCGAGCACGCTGGCCGAGACCAGGTGGCGGGTTTCCGGCCCGCCGGCGGTGGCGATGACGAGGAAGTCGGCCCACTCGGCCAGCGCCGCCAGCGACGGCTCGTGGCGGTAGGTCAGGTCGGCCACCGGGCGGCGGCTGTGGTAGCGCACGTCCATGTCGAAGCCCAGCCCGCGCCGCGCGATCACGCGGCCGATGCGGCCCATGCCGATGATGCCCATGCGCTTGCCGCTCACGCGCGTGCTCAGCGGGAACGCGCCGCTGGGCCATTCGCCGCGGCGCACGAAGCGGTCGGCCGCGCTGAAGCCGCGCGCCACGTCCATCAGCAGGCCGAACGCGGTGTCGGCCACGCAGTCGTTGAGCACGTCGGGCGTGTAGCCCACGGCGATGCCGCGCGCGCGCGCGGCGTCGAGGTCGATCTTGTCCAGGCCCACGCCGAAGCTGGAGATGACCTTGAGCGCCGGCATGGCGTCCATCATGGCGGCGTCCACGCCGTTGGCGGCGCGCGTGGTCAGCGCCACGAACTCGCCGCCGCGCGCGGCCAGGAAGGCGGCGGGGTCGGTCTCGGCCCACAGCGGGTGGACGTCGTAGTGCTCGGCCAGGCTGGCTTCGAGCGCGGCCGGCAGGCGGCCGTGCTGGAGAAGGCGGTGTTTCATGAGAAGAGGTCCCTTGTGGTCGGTCGGGTTGGGGTGGGCGGAGCCGCGGTGGCTCCGTCTTGTGTCTTGGCGGCAGTGCTCTGCCTGGTCCCGGCCTAGCGGCCGTTCTTCTCGCGCCAGGCGGCGAAATCCAGCCGGCTCTGTTCCTGCGTCGGCGGATAGAGGCCGATGATGGAGCGGCCCTTGTTGACTTCCTCGGTGACGAAATCCTCGAACGCGGTCATCTCCACCGCCTCGGCGGCGATCTCCTCGGCCAGGTGGCGCGGGATCACGACCACGCCCTCGCCATCGCCGACCATCACGTCGCCGGGGAACACGGCCACGTCGCCGCAGCCGATCGGGCCGTTGATCTCGATGGCCTGGTGCAGCGTCAGGTTGGTCGGCGCGGACGGGCGCTGGTGGTAGGCGGGGATGGCGAGTCGCGCGATCTCGGGCGCGTCGCGCAGGCCGCCGTCCGTCACCACGCCGGCCACGCCGCGGCGCATCAGGCGCGTGACCAGGATCGAGCCGGCCGAGGCCGCGCGCGCGTCCTTGCGGCTGTCGATCACCAGCACCGCGCCCGGCGGGCATTGCTCCACGGCCTGGCGCTGCGGATGGTCGGGGTCCTGGAACACCGTGATCGGGTTGAGGTCTTCGCGCGCGGGGATGTAGCGCAGCGTGAAGGCCTCGCCGACCATGTTGCCGTGCGCCGGGTTGAGCGGATGCACGTCCTGGAGGAACTGGTTGCGCAGGCCGCGCTTGAACAGCGCGGTGCACAGCGTGGCGGTGCTGACGGTCTTGAGCTGGTCGCGCGTGCGCGGGCTGAGCTGGCTGGTTTCGGTCATGGCGGTCATCAGTAGATGCTGGGCTCGCCGCTGGGCGCGCCGAAATCGGTTTGCAGGAAGTCGAAGTCGCAGCCGTCGTTGGCCTGGCGGATGTGCTTGGAGAACATCCAGCCGTAACCGCGCCCGAAGCGCGGCGGCGGCGCCGTCCAGGCCGCGCGGCGGCGCGCCAGTTCCTCGTCGGAGACTTCGAGGTGGATGCTGCGGCGGTCGATGTCCACCGAGATCAGGTCGCCGGTGCGCACCAGCGCGAGCGGGCCGCCGATATACGATTCCGGCGACACGTGCAGGATGCAGGCGCCGTAGCTGGTGCCGCTCATGCGCGCGTCCGACATGCGCAGCATATCGCGCACGCCCTGCTTGACCAGCTTCTTGGGGATCGGCAGCATGCCCCACTCGGGCATGCCGGGGCCGCCCTGCGGGCCGGCGTTGCGCAGGATCAGGATGTGGTCGGCGGTGACGTCGAGGCTCTCGTCCTCCACCGCGGCCTTCATCGACGGATAGTCGTCGAACACCAGCGCCGGGCCGGTGTGCTTGAAGAAGCGGCGCTCGCAGGCGCTCGGCTTGATCACGCAGCCGTCCGGCGCGATGTTGCCCTTGAGCACGGCCAGCGCGCCTTCCTGGTAGAGCGCGTTGTCCGGGGTGCGGATCACGTCGTCGTTGTAGACCTCGGCGCCGGCGATGTTCTCGCCCAGCGTGCGCCCGGTGACGGTGAGCGCGTCGAGCTGGAGCTTGTCGCGGATGCGGTTCATCAGCGCGGGCAGGCCGCCGGCGTAGAAGAAATCCTCCATCAGGTACTTGTCGCCGCTGGGCCGGATGTTGGCGATCACCGGCACGCGGCGGCTGGCCGCGTCGAAGTCTTCCAGGCCGATCTCGCAGCCGGCGCGGCGCGCCATCGCGATCACGTGGATGATGGCGTTGGTGGAGCAGCCCATCGCCATCGCCACGGCGATGGCGTTCTCGAACGCGGCGCGCGTCTGGATGCGCGCCGGGGTCAGGTCCTCCCACACCATGTCGACGATGCGCCGGCCCGACTCCGAGCACATGCGGATATGGTTGGCGTCGGCGGCGGGAATCGACGAGGCGCCCGGCAGCGTCATGCCGATGGTCTCCGCGATCGCCGTCATGGTGCTGGCCGTGCCCATCGTCATGCAGGTGCCGTGGCTGCGCGCGATGCCGCCCTCGATGCCGGTCCACTCGGCCTGGCTGATGTTGCCGGCGCGGCGCTCGTCCCAGTACTTCCACGCATCCGAGCCCGAACCCAGCACGTTGCCCTTGTAGTTGCCGCGCAGCATCGGCCCGGCCGGCACGTAGATGGCCGGCACGCCGGCGCTGGAGGCGCCCATCAGCAGGCCCGGCGTGGTCTTGTCGCAGCCGCCCATCAGCACGGCGCCGTCGACCGGGTGGGAGCGGATCAGCTCCTCGGCCTCCATCGCCAGCATGTTCCGGTACAGCATGGTGGTCGGCTTGACCGCGCTCTCGGACAGCGAGATGGCGGGCAGCTCGATCGGGAAGCCGCCGGCCTGCAGCACGCCGCGCTTGACGTCGTCCACGCGCTGCTTGAAGTGCGAGTGGCACGGATTGATGTCGGACCACGTGTTGATGATGGCGATGACCGGGCGGTCCAGCCATTCCTCGGGCGCGTAGCCCATCTGCATGATGCGCGAGCGGTGGCCGGAGGAGCGCAGGTCGTCGGGCGCGAACCAGCGCGCGCTGCGCAATGTCTCGGGCGTCTTCTTTCGGGACGTCATTGTCTCTTCCTGGGATGTTCGTCGTGGGCCTCCGCCGGCAGCAGAGGTATGACATCTGATAGGATGGCGGCCAATTAGAGCACTAATATATTAGTGTGTCAAACCAAGGGCGTTTGCTCTAGAATGCGGGGCAGCGGGCCTCGCCGCGGCTGCGCCACGCGCAGCCAAGCGTAAGTGCACCACAGCGCGTGGCGCTGCGCCCCCGCCTTTTGCCAAACCTGATATTCCGGATACGCATACCACCGCGTGCCCCCCGACAAAGACCGCCGCCGCCCGATGGAAGCCACCGCCGCGCACATCCAGTTCCAGTTCGACCGCACGCGCCATGCCGCGCCGCAGGTGTTCGAGCACATGCGCGAGCAGATCATCTCGATGGCGCTCACGCCCGGCACGGTGCTCTCGCGCACCGACCTGGCCGCGCGGTACGGCATCAGCCAGACGCCGGTGCGCGACGCGCTGATGCGCCTGAGCGAGGAAGGGCTGGTCGACATCTTCCCGCAGCACGCCACCGTGGTCAGTCCGATCAGCATCGCGCTGGCCCGGCAGGCGCATTTCCTGCGCCGCTCGGTCGAGGTGGAGATCGTGCGCACGCTGGCCGGGGCGCCGGACGCCGCGCTGGCCGAGCGCCTGCGCCAGATGGTGGCGCGCCAGCAGGCGCTGCTGCCCGCCCCGGACTTCGCCGAATTCGCCCAGCTCGACCTGGCCTTCCACCGCCAGATGTACGACGCCGCGCAGGTGCCCGACCTGTGGCTGCTGGTGCGCCGCCAGAGCGGCCACCTGGACCGCCTGCGGCGCCTGCACCTGCCGATTCCCGGCAAGGCCGGCGCCGTGGTGGCGGACCATGCCGCCATCGTCGATGCCATCGCGCGCGGCGACGTGGACGAGGCGCAGGCCAGCCTGCGGCGGCATCTGTCGGGTACGCTTGCTAATCTTGAGGAGATACGGGGGAGGTATGGGGATTATTTGGAGTAGGGGGAGTTTTGGGATTTGAAGTGTCAAAGTCAAAGGCTTTAACTTCAAAGTCAAATTCAAATTAAAATTCAAAAGCTTAAAGTCAACGGCTTTCGCGCCCCCGGCGCGACTTACTTTCTTTTATCCGAAAAGAAAGTAAGCCAAGAAAGCGGACTGCCTTGCCGGCAGGGGCAGAGCCGAACAGAGTTGCCGAGGTTGGTGGTTTCGTGGTGGGGGTGGTGGTTCTGCTGGGATTCTGCCGGTACCGATTCTGGTGGCCACGCTCTCTTGGGTGGTGTTGGATTCGTGGTGGCGCTGCATGGTGGCGTAGGCCCAGGCCCTTCAAGCTGCTGCCGCGACCGGGGCGGATGCACACGGCATGGGGACGGTACTGGTTTCGTGGTGGGCACGGTGGCCCCAATGCAAGAGTACCCACTGACACCTGCGCCCCGGTCCACCACGCCCACCACGAAACCATGAGGGTGCTATGTCGGGGTGGCCAAAACCGGTAACGGCAGATGCCCGAACCAGCAGTGCGCCTGCCATCATAGGTCTGACCCCGCAACCCATACCGCCAGCCAGATCGTGGCCAGCCGAACCGGTAACGGCAGCAGGCCAGCAGAACCGCAGGCCCCACCACGAAACCAGAAACACAAGAAACCCCAACGTTTCTGCCCCTGCCGGCCAGGCAGCCCGCTTTCTTTGCCTACTTTCTTTTCGGGGAAAAGAAAGTAGGTCGCTCCGGGGGAGCGAAAGCCTTTGACTTTGACTTTGACTTTGACTTTGACTTTGACTTTGAAGTTGATGTTGACTTTGAAGTTGACTTTGAAGCCGAAGTTAAGCCTTTAACTTTAAAACCCCGAATCAAAAGCTACCCAAAAAATCCCGAAATCCCACCGTGCGCGCCAGCACAATAGCCTGCAGCCAGTTCTCCAGCGCAAGCCTGGCAAAAACACTCGTAATGTGATTCCTCACGGTCTTTTCGCGCAACCCCAGGTACGCGGCGACCTGCCGCGTTGTCGCGGCCTTGCGCGATCAGCCCCATGATGTCGCGCTCGCGCGGCGTGAGCACGGCATGCAGCACCAACGTGGGGCGCGCCCGCCCGGGGTTGGGCCACCGCGTGCCGCCTGTAGATTGGCAAAGGAACGGCGCGCGGCGGACCGCGCCGCCGCCGGGCCTTGCCGCGCTCAGTCGAGCGTGATGTGCGAGTCGTTGATGACCTTGCGCCATTTGGCGGTTTCGCTGCGCATCTTGTTGGCCAGCACCTCGGGCGGGCCGCCGGCCATCTCGAAGCCCATGCCGACCAGCTTGGCCTTGACCTCTTCGTCCTTGAGGGCGTGGTCGAAGGCGTGGTTCAGCTTGGCGATGATGGGCGCGGGCGTGCCGGCCGGCGCCAGGAAGCCGTACCAGCCCACCAGCTCGTAGCCGGGCGCGCCGGACTCGGCCACCGTGGGCAGGTTCGGCAACTGGGGCAGGCGGTTTGCCGTGGTCACGGCGAGCGCGCGCAGCTTGCCTTCCTTCACCAGCGGATAGGCTTCCGGCAGGATGGCGAACATCACCGTGGTCTGTCCGCCCACGAGGTCGGTCAGCGCCGGCACGCCGCCCTTGTACGGCACGTGCGACAGCGTCGGCAGGCCCACGGTCTTCTTGTACAGCTCGCCGCCCAGGTGCGCCGGCGTGCCGTTGCCGGAAGAGGCATAGGCAACCTGCGACGCATTGCTCTTGAGGTACGCCGGCAGCTCCTTCATCGTCTTGACCGGCACCGAGTTGCCGACCACCACCAGGCTCGGCAGCAGCGTGGCGAGGATGATCGGGGAGAAGTCCTTGTCGGGCGAGTAGGGCAGGGTCTTGTACAGGCTCGGGTTCACCGCGAGCGCCGTGGAGGTGCCGAGGAACAGCGTGTAGCCGTCGGCCGGCGACTTGGCGACGTAGCTCGCGCCGATGTTGCCGCTGGCGCCGGGGCGGTTCTCGACCACCACGGTCTGGCCGATCTGCTCGCCGACCTTCTGGCCCAGCACGCGGGCCAGCAGGTCGGTGGAGCCGCCGGCCGGATAGGGGACGATGATTCTCACCGGCTGCTTGCCGGGATAGTCGGAGGGCGCCTCCGCCGCGGCAGCGGCGTTCGCGAAACAACCTGCGGATGCCAGCGCCAGTAGCACGGGGGCAATCTTTCCAAACATGACTCTCTCTCCATGATGCGATCCGGGCCGTTCATCAGGACCGGAGTGGGGTTGGGAACTGGAAAGAAGTGCTGGAGCATAGTGAGACAACCTGCCCGCAAAGGCGGACGGTCGTTCTCTTTTTCTGGAACATCATCTGTGTGCAAGCACCGTGCCGGCTGCCTGGGAAAGGGCGTCCGGCACAGGCATTGCCTCATCAGTCAGGTCGATTCTAGGGAGTTTGACTAATGAGCACTACTGAAAACTTACGATGAACTAATCACGACCAGCGATAAGTCGGGCACCCTGCGCGGGCGCCGCCGCGGCTTGCGGCCAGGGGCCGCAAGGCATTCGGCGCGGATGATTGGTTTTTGTTGATTGTTCGTTTTCGGCGATATAACATCGGCCGCATCCCTCGCCGGATTCCCGGCGTCGCATCCCCGGCAGCGCATTCCCGGCACCCGGGCATGGCGGCCGCGCCGCGGCGTCCCATTCTCCCGTTCCCCATGAGCAGAAATATCTCCCTGCGGCACCTGCGCTGTTTCGTCGAGGTGGCCAATGCCGGGTCCTTCACCACGGCCTCCGCGCGCCTGTTCGTCACGCAGTCGGCGCTGACCGCCACCATCCAGCAGTTCGAGGAGGCGGTCGGCCTGAAGCTGTTCGACCGCAACACGCGGCGCGTGGTCATGACCCAGGAAGCCATGCGCTTCAAGGACGAGGCCGACAAGATCCTCAAGGAGTTCGACAGCGCCATCGCCGACCTGCAGTCGTTCGCGCAGGGCCAGCAGGGCCACATCCGCATCGCGGCGGCGGCCTCGGTCATCTATCAGTTCCTGGTCAAATCGATCGCCACGTTCCGGCGGGAATACCCGAACGTCACCTTCTCGCTGCGCGACGCCGGCGCGGAGCAGGTCGAGCAACTGGTGATCGACGGCGAGCTCGATTTCGCCATCACCAGCAAGCACAAGGGTTTCGACGACCTGGACTACACGCCGCTGCTGGAAGACCGGTTCGGCGTGGTGTGCCGCGCGGACTATGCGCTGGCGTCGGGCACGGGGCCGCTGCGGTGGGCCGATCTGAAGTCGAAGGATTTCGTCGCGTTCACGGCGGATACCGGCATCGGCACGTTCCTGGCGCACAACGCCGGGCAGTGGCCGGTGTTCCAGGGCAGCCACGACGAGATCTCGAGCACGACCTCGCTGTTCGCGGTGCTCAGCGAAGGCGGCAGCTTCTCGATCGTGCCGGCGCTGGCGGCCAGGGTGGCGGGTTTCAACGAGCTGTCGTTCCGCGAGCTGCGCGGGCCGGTGCTGTCGCGCGAGATCTGCCTGATCACGCGGCGGCTGCGCTCGCTGTCGCCGAGCTCCCAGCGCATGCTCGACGTCATCCTCGACACCATCAGGCAGCATCCGCTGCCCGACGGCGTGGCGATGATCGAGGCGGCCGCGGCGCGGCGCCCCCGCAAGGGCGCCGCGAAGCCGGCCTAGCCGGCGCCGGGCCCGGGGCGCGCTCAGGACGCGTATTGATGCTCGCGGTCGTGCGCGACGAGGCGCGGGTCGCGCGCCGCGCGCGGGCCGTAGCCGCCGCCGCCGGGCGTGCGCAGGATGACCTCGTCGCCCGGTTCCAGCACCTGGGGCCGGCGCGAGTCGATGGCGCGGCCGTTGATCAGCACTTCCCCGCACGCGCCGGGCGCGCCGCCGCCCAGGCCGGGCGCGGGCACCTGCAGCCGCTCGGTCAGGAACACGATCGACAGCGGCGTGCGGTGCTGGCTCACGAAGCAGATCTCCTCGCCCAGGCCGCCGCGGAAGCGGCCTTCGCCGCCGGAACCCTCGCGCAGCGTCTTGTACTTGAAGAACAGCGGCGCGTCGCGCTCGGCCACCTCCACCGGCGTGGGCGAGATATTGCTCGGCCACGACATCACCGAGGCGCCGTCCTTGCCCGCCGTCGCGCCCAGGCCGCCGTTGTAGAACAGCACCGTGGCGAAGGGCTTGCCGTCGTCGCGGGTGCCGCTCAGGTTGGCGATCCACAGCGGCGAGCCCACGCCCGCCATGACCTTCTCGGGCAGGATCTGGTACATCGCGCCGAAGATCACGGTCGGCACGTAGTGGCCCGTGCACGAGCGCCCGCCCACCGGCGCCGGCGAGCGCGGGTTGAGGATGCTGCCTTCCGGCGCCACCGCGCGGATGGGGCGGAACAGGCCGTCGTTGTTGGGCAGGTCCGGCAGCAGCAGGCACTTGATGGCGTAGACCGTCATCGCGCTGGTGTACGACAGCACGCAGTTGATGCCGCGCGGCTGCTGCGGCGACGTGCCGGCGAAATCGCACTCGATCTCGCCGTCCTTCACGCGCACCGCCACCACGTAGCGGAAGCGCTGGTCGAAGCCGTCGGTCTCCATCTCGTAGTGGTATTCGCCCTCGGGCAGCCGGGCGATGGCCTGGCGCATGGCGGCCTCGCTGCGCTCGAACAGCGCGTGGGCGAGGTCGTCGATGCCCGGCAGCGCGTATTCGGTGAGGATATCGTCGAGCCGGCGCGAGATCAGCTCCACCGCGCCCACCTGCGACCAGATGTCGCCCACGGTCTGCTCGGGCGTGCGCACGTTGGTGCGGATCAGCGACAGCAGCGTCTCGTCGGCCTGGCCCTCGCGCAGCAGGTGCATCATCGGGATGTGGAAGCCTTCCTCGAACAGCTCGCGCGCGTCCACCGAGCGGATCTTGCCGCCGATGTCCGGCACGTGGCCGGCGGTCGCCGCGAAGCCGGTCAGCACGCCCTGGTGGAACAGCGGCTTGACCAGGCACACGTCGTTCAGGTGGCCGGTGCCGATCCACGGGTTGTTGGTGATGTAGATGTCGCCCGGGCGCATCGCCTGCGCGCCGATGCGGGCGATGGCCGCCTGCACCGTGCGCGGCAGCGTGCCGATGAACGAGGGGATGCTGCCGCTGTTCTCGGCCAGCGAGCGCCCCTGCGAGTCGGTGATGACCACCGCGAAATCGTTGGCCTCGGTGGACAGCGTCGAGAACGAGGTCCGCACGATCAGCTTGGCGGCTTCGTTGACCACCGAGCGCACGCGCGTCCAGAAGACTTCGAGGAAGATCGGGTCGGCGGCCGCGCCGCCGTGGGTTTGCCTGTCGCTTGTCATGCTGCCTGCTCCTCAATGGTGATCACCAGATTGCCGCTCGCCAGTTGCTTCACATGGCCCTTCGGCCCGACCACCAGCGACGAGCTGGCGTCCTCCACGAGCAGCGGCCCCGCCGCCGAGAAACCGGCCTGGAGCGCGCCGCGCTCGAACACCGGGGTCTCCACGTAGGCGCCGGCTTCCCTGAAATAGACCAGGCGCGAGCCCTTGGGCCGGGCCGGCTCGCCGCCTGCCAGCGTCTCGGCGTCGAACGCCTGCCGCGGCGGCGCCTCGCCGGTCACGCGCAGGTTGACCAGCTCCACCGGCACGTCCGGCGGGGTGCGGCCGAATTTCTCGCGGTAGCCGGATTCGAAGGCCGCCACCAGCGCCGCGCGCACCTCCTGCTCGGTCTGGCCGCCGGCCGCCGCCGTCGCCGTGTAAGGCCCGGCGGGCAGCGCCACCGACAGGTTGAAGCCCTGGCCGGCGAAGCGCCCGTCCGCGTGGCGCACCAGCGCGATCGGGCCGAAGGTTTCGGCGAGCTGGTCGAGCGCGCCGCGCGCCTGCGCTTCCAGCGCGGCGAAGGCCTCTTCCAGCGTCGCCAGCGAATCGGTCGCCGGGCGGAAGCTCACCGTGCGCGAGCGGTCCGCGCGCGCCGGCGCGACCAGCAGGCCGTAGGCCGAGGCCACGCCCGCCGCGGGCGGGCAGATGATGGTGCGCACGCCGATCTTCTGCGCCACGTAGTAGGCATGCAGCGGGCCGCCGCCGCCCGTGCACAGCAGCACGAAGTCGCGCGCGTCGCGGCCGCGCTCGGCCACGTGCACGCGCGCCGCGCCGGCCATGTTCTCGGCCACGATGTCGTGCATGCCCCAGGCCACGCCGGTCACGTCGCGGCCCAGGTGCTCGCCGATGCGGCCCAGCGCCGCGGCGGCCTGGTCGCGGTCGATCGACATGGTGCCGCCGGCGAAGTAGTCCGGGTTCAGGTAGCCGAGCACGAGGTTGGCGTCGGTGACGGTCGGCTCGGTGCCGCCCAGGCCGTAGCAGGCCGGCCCCGGTTCCGAGCCCGCGCTCTGCGGGCCGACCTTGAGCAGGCCGAGCTGGTCCTGGTGCGCGATGCTGCCGCCGCCCGCGCCGATCTCGATCAGGTCGATGGTGGTGATGCGGATCGGCAGCCCGCTGCCCTCGGCGAAGCGCTTGCGGCGCGCCGCCTCGAAGCCGAACGCGATCGACGGCTTGCCGCGCTCGACCAGGCAGAGCTTGGCGGTGGTGCCGCCCATGTCGAACGCGAGCAGGTTGGCCTGCTGGTCGCGCAGGCTGTAGTGGGCTGCGGAAATCGCGCCGGCCGCGGGGCCCGACTCCAGCAGTTCGATGGGGTTGCGCTTGGCTTCCTCGATGTGGGACAGCCCGCCGTTGGACAGCATCATGAGCACGCCCGCGGGCAGCCCGAGCGCGCTCAGGCGCGCTTCCAGCGCATCGAGGTAGCGCTCGGCCAGCGGCTTGATGTAGGCGTTCGCCACGGTGGTGGAGTTGCGCTCGAACTCGCGGATCACCGGCGCCACGTCGGACGACAGCGTCACGTGCAGGGCGGGGAAATCGCGCTCGATCCACTGGCGCACCAGTTGCTCGTGGGCGGCGCTGGCATACGCGTGCAGCAGGCATACCGCGACCGATTCCACGCCCTTCTCGGCCAGGCCCGCCACCACGCGGCGCACCTCGTCGGCGTCGGGCGCCTCGATCTCGTTGCCGCGCGCGTCCATGCGGGCGCCGATCTCGGCGCGCAGGCTGCGCGGCACCAGCGCCGGCGCGGCCTCGATGGCGAGGTCGTAGAGATCGTACTTGCGCTCGTGGCCGATCTCCAGCACGTCCTTGAAGCCGCGCGTGGCCAGCAGGCCGGTGGTGCTGCCGCGCCGTTCGATCAGCGCGTTGGTAAACAGCGTGGTCGCGTGCACCACGCGCGCCACGCGCTCGGCGCGGATGCCGCACGAGCGGATCAGCTGGCTCACGCCGTCGGCGACGCCCTGGGCGGGGTCGCCGTGCGTGGTCAGCACCTTCAGGCTATGCAGCTTGCCGGCGCCGTAGTCCAGCGCCACCACGTCGGTGAAGGTGCCGCCAATATCAATACCAATTGCCCAAGTTGTCACAAGACGCTCCCGGCGTGTTCAAGGTTTCGAGGTTCATGACGGCATGATAAAAATGGCCATTAACAATGGCCAATGAAAAATAAAGATGGATTATTAAGTTCGGACGATATGTGGGTCCGGGCCGCGCGCCTCGGGCCGCCCGGCGCCGCAAGAAGTGCCTGCCACGCCGCCGCGCCGCTGCCGCGCCACCGCCGGGCCGGCCCGGCAGCCAACTGTACGGCACGCCGATGGCCCCAACTGCGTCTACCCGGGCGGCGGGGCCGCCGGCAAACTTGGGCGCTTTCCCCGGAGTCTCCCCGATGTCTTCTGCCACCCGGTTCAAGGCCGCCGCCTGCCACGTCTGCCCGATCTACTTCGACCTGGACGCCACGGTCGACAAGACCTGCGCGCTGATCGCCGAGGCCGCCGGCCACGGCGCCAGGATCGTGGCGTTCCCGGAAGCCCACCTGTGCGCGTTCCCGGTGTGGTCCGGCGTGCGCGCGCCGGTGGAGAACCACGAGTTCTTCGTGCGCATGGCCAGGAGCGCCGTGACCATCGACCACCCGGCCATCGACCGCATCCGCCGCGCCGCGCGCGCGCACGGCATCGTGGTCTCGCTCGGCATCAACGAGGCCTCGAAGGCCAGCGTCGGCTGCATCTGGGACACCAACCTGCTGATCGGCGCCGACGGCAGCCTGCTCAACCGCCACCGCAAGCTGGTGCCGACCTACTGGGAAAAGCTGACCTGGGCCAATGGCGACGGCAGCGGCCTGCGCGTGGTCGACACGCCGGTCGGCAAGGTCGGCGCGCTGGTGTGCGGCGAGAACACCAACCCGCTGGCGCGCTACAGCCTGATGGCGCAGGGCGAGCAGATCCACATCGCTTCCTATTCGCCGTGCTGGCCGACCCATCCGGCCGCCAGCAAGGAGCGCTACGACCTCGCCGCGGCGATCCGCATCCGCTCGGGCGCGCACAGCTTCGAGGCCAAGTGCTTCACCATCGTGGCCTCCGGCTTCTTCAGCGACGCCGCCGCCGAGCTGGTGTGCCGCGGCGAGCCCGCCGCGCGCGCGCTGGTGGAGAGCGCGCCGCGCAGCGTGTCGATGATCATCGGCCCGACCGGCGCGGTCATCAGCGACACGCTGCAGGACGAGGAAGGCATCGTCTATGCCGACATCGACCTCGACGACTGCATCGTGCCCAAGCAGTTCCACGACGTGGTGGGCGCCTACAACCGCTTCGACGTCTTCACGCTGCACGTGAACCGCGCGGCGCTGGAGCCGGCCGCGTTCCACGACGCCTTGCACGACCTCGCGGCGCTGCCGCCGGCCGGCGCCGATTTCGCGCCGGGCGACGCCATTCCCGGGGGCGCCGCATGAAGCCGCGCCTGATCGATCTCTACAGCGACACCCAGACCCGGCCGACCGCCGGCATGCGCGCGGCGATGGCGGCGGCGGAAGTCGGCGACGAGCAGTCCGGCGACGACCCGACCACGCTGCGGCTGTGCGCCGAGGTGGCCGCGCTGCTGGGGCAGGAGGCGGGCGTGTTCATGCCGTCGGGGACCATGTGCAACCTCGTGGCCATCCTGGTGCACACGTCGCCCGGCGACGAAGTGATCTGCGACCATCAATCGCATATCTACGGCACCGAAGCCGCGGGCGCCGCCGCGCTGGCCGGCGTGTCGATCCGCGCGCTGCCGAGCCCGCACGGCATCTTCACGGCGCGGCAGGTGGCCGACGGCATCCGCCCGCGCGCGCGCACCGCGCCGCGTTCGGCGCTGCTGTGCGTCGAGCAGACCACCAATTTCTCGGGCGGCGCGGTGTGGCCGCTGGCGCAGCTGCGCGAGGTGCGCGACGCCGCCCGCGGGCACGGCCTGCGCTGCCATCTGGACGGCGCGCGCCTGCTCAACGCGAGCGCGGCCACCGGCATCGCCGCGGCCGACTACGCCGCCGGCTGGGACAGCGCCTGGATCGACCTCAGCAAGGGGCTGGGCTGCCCGGTCGGCGCGGTGCTGTGCGGCAGCGCGGCGTTCGTGCGCGACGCCTGGCAATGGAAGTACCGCCTCGGCGGCGCCATGCGGCAGTCGGGCGTGCTGGCCGCCGCCGGCCTGTACGCGCTGGAACACCACGTCGCCCGACTGGCGGCCGACCACGCCAACGCGCTGGCGATCTGGCGCATCCTGTCCGCGTGCGGGCTGTTCCGCTTCGATCCGCCGCGGCCGGACTCCAACATCCTGCGCTTCACCTTCGACGCGCCCGCCGTGCGTGCCGAGGCGTTTGCCGAACGCTGCCTGGCCGAAGGCGTGCGCGTGCGCGCGATCGGCGGCAACTTCATCCGCGCCACCACGCATCTCGACGTGGCGCCACAGGAGGCCGAGCAGGCCGCGCATGCAATGGTGGCGGTGGCGCGCGCCGTGGCCGCGGGCGCCTGAGATGCCGCGCGCGCTTGCGGCCCGGTCGAGGATAATCGCTGCTGGCGCGGCCCCGGCGTGGATGCGGGTCGGCGCCGGCCAGTGAACGCAATGCGAGGAACGCAGCATGAACGCCAGTGCCAGGCAGAAACCCGCCGCGGTGGCCGGACCCGAGGCCGTGGCCGAACCCACGGCCGGGAGCGCGGACCAGCCCGCGGCGGCGGCGAGGCCGGTCGGCGCGGTGCGCACCACGCTGTACGCGCGCCTGGCCGCGGAGCTGAAGCAGCAGATCCTCGAGGGCGTGTTCGTGGCGGGGCAGAAGCTGCCTTCCGTGCGCGCGCTCAGCCGCTCGAAGCAGCTTTCCATCAGCACCGTGCAGGAAGCCTACCGGCAGCTTGAAGACGAGCAGTGGGTCGTCGTGCGCTCGCAGAGCGGCTGCTACGTCGCGCCGCGGCTGCCGGAGATCGCGCGGCCGGAGCCGGTGCCCGGCGGCGGCGCCGTCACGCGCTATCTCGCCAGCAGCGGGCCGGCCTCGGCGCTGGCCTACCGCGAGGACCTGATTCCGTTCGGCGCCGCCATCCCCGACGCCTCGTTCTTTCCGTGCGAGCGGCTGGCCACCGGCATCGCCAACCTGCTGCGCCGCAAGCCGGCGCTGGTCGGCAACTACAACTTCGCGCCCGGCTCGCTGGAACTGCGCCAGCAGGTGGCGCGCCGCGTGGTGGAGTGGGGCGCCAGCGTGGACCCGCGCCGCGTGGTCATCACCAACGGTGCGGTGGAAGCGATCCAGTTGTGCCTGCGCGCGGTCACGAAACCCGGCGACACGGTGGCGGTGGAGGCGCCGGCCTACTACGGCTTCCTGCAGACGCTGCAGATGCTGGGCCTGCGCGCGCTGCCGGTCGTCGGCGCGAACCGCGACGGCATGGATGTCGACGCGCTGGCGCGCGCCGCGGAGGGCGGCAAGATCGCGGCGGTGCTGCTGTCGACGACGGTCAGCAATCCGTCCGGCGCCACCATGCCGCTCGCGCGCAAGCGCCAGCTGGTCGAGCTGGCCAACCGCTGCCGCATCCCGGTCATCGAAGACGCCACCTTCGCCGACCTGCATTTCGCCGGCGATTGCCACGCCGCGCAGGGCTTCGACGAATCCGGCCTGGTGATGCTGTGCGCGTCGCTGACCAAGACCATCGCGCCCGGCATGCGCGTGGGCTGGGTCGACGGCGGGCGCTTCAGCGAGCAGATCGCGTTTCTCAAGCGGGTATCGAGCGTCGGCCAGCCCCAGGTGCTGGAGCTGGCCCTGGCCGAGTACCTCGCCAGCGGCGGCATGGCGCGGCGCCTGCGCCGCACGCGCCGCGCCATGCAGGCGCAGGTCTATCGCATGGCGGAGAACGTGGCGCGCGTGTTCCCGGAAGGCACTTCGTTCGCGCTGCCCAGCGGCGGCTTCCTGCTCTGGGTCGAGCTGCCCGGCGAGGTCGACACGCTCGCATTGCAGGAGCGCGCCGTCGGCCTCGGCGTCGGCGTCGCGCCGGGCATCCTGTTCTCGCCCCACGGCGACTACGGGCACTGCATCCGCATGAACTGCGGCGTGCCCGATTCGCCCAGGGCGCGCGAGGGCCTGCTGCGGCTCGGCGAGCTTGCCGGGCGGATGGCCGGCCCGCGGTAGGGGCCGGCGCGCGCCGCTCTGCCTCGGTGCCGCCTCAGTGCTGTTCGACGCAGAACGCGGTTTCCTCGTCGAGCTCCCGCCCGGCCAGGCGCAGCCGGTACTTGGCGGTGGCCTTGCGCGCGCCGCAGGCCGCCGAGCACCACAGGCGGTCGCCGCGGCGCGACTTGTCGACGAACAGCACCGGACAGACCGGGCTCGCGCACGCGCGGATCCTGTGGCGCAGGTCGCCGGTCAGCAGGTCGATCGCGTCCTGCGCGATCAGTCCCAGCACCTGCGCATGGCTGATCGGGCTGCCCAGCCGCTTCTTGTCCCCGGTGCTGGAGAGCTGCGGCGGGGGCGGCATCTCGCGCGCGAAGGCGTTGATGGTCTCGACCTCGCCGCGCGCCGGCGCGTGGCCGGCGCGCACCGCCTGCACCACGCCGTAGATCGCGCGCCGCAGCTCGCGCATCTGCGCCAGCTCGTCTTCGGTCGCCCGCTGGGGCGGCTTCGGCAGCTTGGCGCCGCGCAGCCATTCGTCCCAGCGGCGCGCGCTGTGGATGCGCTCGTATTGCCGGCCGGTCCACTCGCCCAGCGTCTCCACCAGATAGAGGCTGGCGACGCCGCCGCGGAACTTGAGGGTCAGTTCCTTCTTTGTCACCGGCCGCGCGGGCGCGGCAGCGGCTTCTCCCGCTGTGCCCGCTGCGGGCAGTTCAGGTGCGTTCATGGCAGGTTGTCGCTATGGATGTGGCCCATATCATCGCAGTTACGTCCCCGAAAAAAAAGGTGCCGGCCCATGTTCCGTCCGCGCGCCTGCCGAAGCGGCGATGGCGCCAATGGCGGCACCGGATATGCATATTCGAAATGCGCGCTTGTTGGCCGGATACCTTGTGCGTAGACTTTCCGTCATGAGTTTAACCCATGACAAAAATCGCTTGGCGTCATGGCTTCCCGGCCGGCGCCAGCCCGTGGCGCCGTTTCTTCCCGCTGTTTTCGATAGGTGTCACGGATGGCCTTGGTCGTGGGGGCGCACCCCCAGAATCCTTCGTTGTCGATCCTTGCCAGGCGGCAGGCGCATGTCGCCGCGCTGCGCGCGGAGGGACTTTCCTTTTTTGTCTACGGCGCCGGCGCGGTCACGATTCCGCTGATCCGGCTCGGCGTGATCCACCTCGGCGGCACCGGGGCGACGCCGCCGATCCTGGCCAAGGCGCAGGGGCTGGCGGTGGCCGCCTTCGGCATGTCCGGGCCGCGCCACGAGCGCGGCGGGCTGGTGGTGCGCGCCGATTCGCCGGTGCGCACGCTGGCCGACCTGCGCGGGCGCGGCGTGGCCTTGATGCCGATCTCCTGGCACACGCAGTTCCTGGCCGCCGAACTCGACGCGGCCGGCCTCGACTGGCGCGAGGTGAACGCGGTCGAGCTGACCCCGGCCACGGCCCGGGACGCGTTCGTCGCCGGGCTGCTCGACGCCATCGTCGCCACCGATCCGCTGCTCGGGCAGATCGAGCAGGCCGTGCCGGTGCGCGTCCTCGCGCGGCCGGGCCACGCCTTCTCGAACCGCTCGGTCTACTGGGGCCGCCAGGACGCGCTGCGCGAGCGGCCCGCCGCGGTGCATGCCCTGGTCGACGCGCTGGCCGACTCGGACCGCTTGACGGCGGCCGACCCGGAAGCGGCCGCGCGCCTGCTCGACGGCGTCAACGGCAACAGCGCCGCGCAATGGCTGCCCGCGCTCGCCGCGCGCCCGTGGGGCGTGCACGTGCCGGACGCCGGGTTCCTGGCCGAGCAGCAGCGCCATGCCGACATCTTTGCCCGCTTCGGGCTCATTCCCGAACCGATCGACGTCGCCGACACGGTGACGGAGAACTATCCCGCCCTGGCGGCGGCATGACAGCGAGGACGAACTTCATGGAAGTCTTGTGGTATCTGACCGGCCCGGACGGGCGCTACCCGTGGCGCGCCGACGGCGCGCGCGCACTGAGTTATCCGTATTTCCAGCAACTGGCCCGCGCCGTGGATCACCTCGGCTTCACCGGCGCGCTGCTGGCCACGGGCACGCACGACGCGTGGGTGCAGGGGGCATCGCTGATTCCCTACACCGACCAGTTCCAGCATCTGATCGCCGCGCATCCGCCGCTGCTCTCGCCCACGCTGCTGGGCAAGATGATCACCACCTTCGACCAGTTTTCCAAGGGGCGCCTGCGCGTGAACATCGTCAACGGCGACGCCAAGCTGATGGCGCAGTTCGGCGTGCACCTCAGCCACGACGAACGCTACGCCTATACCGACGAATACCTCACCGTCCTGCGCGGCCTGCTGCGCGGCGAATCGGTGACGTTCAAGGGGCGCCACATCCACGTGGTCGACGCGGGCCTGCCGCTGCCGCCCTACGGCGGCCGCACGCCGGAGCTGTGGTTCGGCGGCTCGTCGCGCGCGGCGCACGAGGTTGCCGCCAAGCACATCGACACCTACCTGTCGTGGGGCGAGACGGTGGAGCAGGCCGACAGCAAGATCCGCGAGGTGCGCGAACTCGCGCGCGCGCACGGCCGCGCCGACAAGATCCGCTTCGGCATCCGCCTCTACGTCATCGTGCGCCCGACCGAGGCCGAGGCGTGGGCCGCCGCGCAGGACCTGTACGACCACATGGACGACGCGGCGATCGCGGGCGCGCAGGCCTATGTCGCCGGCATCGATTCGGTCGGCCAGCAGCGCATGTCGGCGCTGCACGGCGGCAAGAAGCCCAAGGACATCCGCGAGCTCGAGATCGCGCCGAACCTGTGGTCGGGCATCGGGCTGGTGCGCCACGGGCCGGGCACCGCGCTGATCGGCAGCCCGTCCCAGGTGCTGGCGCGCATCCGCGAGTACCGCGAGGCCGGCATCGACGTGCTGATCGTGTCCGGCATGCCGCTGCTGGAGGAAGCCTACCGCTTCGCCGAGCTGGTCCTGCCGCACCTGCCGGTGGACCGCCGCGCGGACGCTGGCGCCACATCCGCCTGGACCAGCGAGCGCGACGCGGGCTGGCGCACGCAGGCGTCGTGACGCCCGGCGCGGGCCGCGGGCTCCCGCTTCCCGCTTTCCCTTTCCATCGTTTCGCAACAAGCTACAAGACCAAGACTCCCATGTTGCCCATCAAGAAACATCTCCTCGCGCTCGGCGTGCTGGGCCTGGCCATCTCGACCGTCTTGACCATTCCGGCCGGCGCGGCCGCGGAAGTCGTCAAGATCGGCCTGGTGCAGACCACCACCGGCGGCTCCGCCGCGCTGTACGGCATCGAGCAGAAGAACGCGATCCAGCTCGTGGTCGACGAGGCCAACGCCAGCGGCAAGCTGGGCGACCTCAAGCTCGAGCTGATCCACTACGACGACGGCGCCGACCGCAACCAGACCGTCAACATCTTCCAGCGCCTGATCGCGCAGGACAAGGTATCCGCCATCCTCGGGCCGACGCTGGCGACCTCCGCCTACGCGGCCGACCCGCTGGCGCAGAAGGCCGGCATCCCGGTGGTGGCGTCGTCGAACACCGCCGCGGGCCTGACCACGCGCCTGGGCGACTACATCTTCCGCGTCAGCCCGCCCGAGGACAACGTCACGCCGAACGTGCTCAAGACCGTGATCGGCCGCTACGGCGTCAAGCGCGCCGCGCAGATCTACGGCATCGACGACCAGTTGACCAAGTCCGCCTACGGCGTGCAGAAGAAGGCGCTGGAAGACAACGGCATTCCCATCGTCGCCACCGAGACCTTCCAGCGCGGCGACGTGGACTTTGCCGCGCAGCTCACCAAGATCAAGGCGCAGAACCCGGACCTGATCGTGATCGGCGCGCTGGCCGAGGAAGCCGCGGGCATCGTGCGGCAGGCGCGCCAGCTCGGCATCTCGCAGAAGGTGGTGTTCGTCGGCACGCAGTCCGCCATCTCGACCAAGTTCTTCGAGCTCGGCGGCGCCGGCGCCGAGGGCGTGATCGTCGGCACGGCGTGGTTCGCCGAGCTGGACAATCCGGTCAGCAAGGCCTTCATCGCCAACTACGCCAGCCGCTACAAGCACCCGCCCGACATCTATTCGGCCTATGGCCACGATGCCGCGTCGCTGCTGGTGGAAGCCATCCGGCGCGCGCGCTCGGGCGACAGCAAGCGCATCCGCGCGGAGCTGGTCGGCATCAGGAACTATCCGGGCGTGCTCGGCCCGATCGGCTTCGACGCCAACCGCGACCCGACCGTGCAGCCCAAGATCCTGGTCGGCAGGAACGGACGGTTCGTGCCGTTCGAGGCGAAGTAAGGCCGCGGCATGAACGTATTCCTCCAGCAGACCATCAACGGCGTGGCGCTCGGCGCGACCTACGCGGTGTTCGCGGTCGGCTTCACGCTGCTGTTCGGCGTGCTCAACGTCCTGAACCTGGCGCAGGGCTCGATCCTGATGGTGGGCGCCTTCGCCGGGCTGGAGCTGACGCTGGCCCTGCACTGGCCGCTGCTGCCGTCGTTCCTCGTGGCGATGGCCATCGCGGGCGGCATCGCGCTGCTCAGCGAGCTGCTCGTGTTCGGGCCGCTGGCGCGGCGCGGCGCCAACCGCTGGATGGGGCTGGTCGCCAGCCTGGCGCTGTCGCGCCTGCTCATCGCCATCGTGCAGGAGGTGTTCGGCACCCAGGTGCGGCGCTTCCCGCCGGCGCCCTGGACCGGGCACGTCTGGCAGCTCGGCGCGGTGCGGGTGCAGAGCCTGCAGGTGGTGGTGATCGTCGCGGCGGTGGTGCTGATGGCGGTGCTGGCCTACGTGCTGCGGCGCACGCGCGTAGGCCTGGCGATCCGCACGATGGCGTTCCGGCCCAGCGTCGCGCAGCTGGTCGGCGTGCCGGTGGCGCGGCTGCGGCTGCTGACGTATTTCCTCACCGGCGCGCTGGCCGGCGCCGCCGGCGTGCAGCTTGGCGTGCTCTACGACGCCGTATCCCCGTTCATGGGAGAGAACATCTTGCTCAAGGGACTTTCGGCGCTGATCCTCGGCGGCCTCGGCCACGTGCCGGGCGCGGCCATCGGCGGCCTGGTGCTGGGCCTGACCGAGGTCTACAGCGTGGCCTACCTGCAGTCGTCGCTGCGCGACGCGGTGGCATTCGGCGCGATCTTCCTGGTGCTGGTGTGCCGGCCCTCCGGCCTGTTCGGCACCGCGACGAGGCAGCGCGCATGATCGAGTGGCTGCAATCGTACGAGAACGTCATCGCGCTCGTCTTCGTCAATGCCATCCTCGGCATCGGCGTGTACCTGATGCTCAGCGTGAACCGTTTCTCGCTGGCCACCGGCGGGCTGGTGGGCATGGGCGCCTACGTGTCGGCTCTCGCCACGCTGCATACCGGCCTGCCGTTCGCGGCCGCCGTCGCGCTGGGCACGCTGGCCGCGGCGCTGGTGGCGCTGCTGCTCGGCACGCCGGTGCTGCGGCTCGAAGGCGACTACTTCGCGCTGGGCACGCTGGCCTTCACCGAGGTGTTCCGCGTGATCGCGTTCAACTGGGACAGCGTGACCGGCGGCGCGCTGGGCCTGGACGCGATTCCGGTGCGCACCACGCTGCCGCAGCTCGCCGGTGTGCTGGCGGCGCTGGTGATCGCCGTGCTGGCGCTGCGCGGCGGCCGCCTCGGGCGCATCATGGAAGCCACGCGCCTGGACGACATGCCGGCGCAGTCGCTGGGCATCGACGTGGCGCGCGTGCGCCTGGCCGTGTTCGTGTTCAGCGGCGCGGTGTGCGGGCTGGGCGGGGCGCTGGCGGCGCACATGAATTCGTTCATCGGCCCCAACGACTTCGGCCTGCAGCGCAGCCTGGATGCCGTGGCCTATGCGGTGCTGGGCGGGCTGGGCCACGTCGCCGGCGCGATCGCGGGCGCGACGGTGTTTACCGTGCTGCCCGAGGTGCTGCGCTTCTCCGCGCAGGCGCGCGAGATCCTGATGGCGCTGATCCTGCTGCTGGCCATCGTGTTCCTGCCGCGCGGCATGCTGTCGGTCGGCGGGCTGGCGGCGCCGCGCGGGCGCAGGCGCGCGGCGCGTCCGGCCACCGCGGAGGCGTCGCGATGAGCCCGGTATTGTCGGTACGCGACGCGCGCAAGCGCTTCGGCAACGTCGCCGCGCTCGACGGGCTGTCGTTCGACGTGGCGCCCGGGACCATCACCTCGGTGATCGGGCCCAACGGCTCGGGCAAGACCAGCCTGATGAACCTGCTGACGGGCTTCTACCAGGCCGACGGCGGCAGCCTGTGCTTCAACGGCGTGGAGCTGCGCGGCCTGCCGCCGCACCGCATCGCCCGGCTCGGCATCGGGCGCACCTTCCAGCAGATCCGCCTGTTCGCCGACCTGAGCGTGCTCGACAACGTGCTGATCGGCGCCGAGCGCCGCCGCGGCAAGGACGCGCGGCGGCGCGCGCAGGCCCTGCTCGAGCGGCTCGGCCTGCTGCACGCGCGCGACTGGCCGGCGCAGGCGCTGTCCTACGGGCACCAGCGCCGCCTCGAGATCGCCCGCAGCCTGGCGGCCGAACCCGCGCTGCTGATCCTGGACGAGCCCGCGGCCGGCATGAACCCGACCGAGAAGCGCGATCTGGAAAGCCTGCTGCGCGATGTGCGCGGGCAGGGCATCACGGTGCTGCTGGTGGAGCACGATATGGAACTGATCATGGGCGTGAGCGATTTCGTGGTGGTCATGAACGCCGGGCAGGCCATCGCGTCGGGGCTGCCCGCGCAGGTGCAGGACAACCCGGCGGTGATCGAAGCCTATCTGGGGGTGCGCCATGCCAAGCGTTGAGCGGGACGCCGCGCCGGCGGCGATGCTCGCGGTGCAGGGGCTGTCGGTGGCCTATGGGGCGCTGGCGGTGGTCCATGACGTCAGTCTCGAGGTGCGCGAGGGCGAGATCGTGGCGCTGATCGGCGCCAACGGCGCCGGCAAGACCACCATCCTGTCGGCGCTGATGGGGCTGGTGCCGGCCACTGCCGGGCGCATCGCGTTCGACGGCGCGCGCTTCGACGGCCTCGCGGTCGAGCGGCGCGTCGCGCGCGGCGTCAGCCTGGTGCAGGAAGGGCGCCAGACGGTGCCTGGCCTGAGCGTGGCGGAGAACCTGCGCATCGGCGCCTACCTGCGCCGCGACGCGCAGGTGGAGGCCGACATCGCGCGGATCTACGCGCTGTTCCCGCGCTTGGGGGAGCGCGAGAAGCAACTGGCCGGATCGCTGTCCGGCGGCGAGCAGCAGATGCTGGCCATCGGCCGCGCGCTGATGGCGCGCCCGCGGCTGCTGCTGCTCGACGAGCCGTCGATGGGCCTGGCGCCGCGCATCATCGCCGCGATCTTCGACATCATCGCGGACATCCGCTCGACCGGCACTACCATCCTGCTGGTCGAGCAGAACGCGCGCGAGGCGCTGGCGCTGGCCGACCGCGCCTACGTGCTGGAGCAGGGTCGCATCGTGCTGGCGGGGACCGGCCCGCAGGTGGCGTCCGACCCCGCCGTGCTGGCGGCCTATCTCGGCGGCCGCCACGCCGCGTGAGCGCGCGCGCCGGGGCCGCCGCGTGCTTTCCCGTTTGCTATGACGACATGCGAAATGCGTCGTTCGCGTTTGCTGGGCGCGCCAATAGAATTTCCGTTCTTTCAGACGAAGCTTTCAGATAAAGAGATTGCCATGACGGTGCCTGGACGTGTTTCATCTTCTGTTCCGCGTTCAGGCGCGGAGACCCGCCGGCATGCCGGCCTGCGGCTGGCCGCCGCGCTGCTCGCCGGCGTGGTGGCCTGGAGCGCGCACGGCATCGCGCAGGCGCAGGGCACGCCGCGCACCGGCGGCACGCTGGTGGTGGGGCAGTACCAGGAGCCGACGGTGTACGACCCGAACCGCCAGTACTCGTGGGAGACCTACCGCGTAGACAAGCATATCTACGAGTCGCTGGTGGCGGAGGATCTCTCGCGCCCGGCCAAGGACGGCCCGCCGCCGCTGGTGCCCGCGCTGGCCGAGAGCTGGCAGGTCAGCGACGACGCCCGCACCTTCACCTTCAAGCTGCGCCAGGGCGTCAAGTTCCACGACGGCACCGACTTCAACGCGCAGGCGGTGCAGTTCAACGTGCGCCGCTACACGGACCCGGCGTTCGAGTTCTACGATGTGCGCGCCGCGGCCACCATGAAGCCGGTCTACGGCAATCTGCAGGAAGTGAAGGTCGTCGACGACCACACCGTGCAGTTCGTCTTCAAGGCCCCGTTCGTCGATTTCCCGCGGCTGCTGCCGCAAGGCAACTACGTGTCCGGCATCTTCAGCCCGGCCGCGCTGAAGAAATACGGCCAGGACGGGCTGGCGCTGCATCCGACCGGCACGGGACCGTTCAAGTTCGTCGAGCGCGTGCACGGCGAGAAGACCGTGCTGGTGCGCAACGACAAGTACTGGGGCGCCAGGCCGTATCTCGACCGCATCATCTTCCGCCCGATCCCGGACGACGCCACGCGCCTGGCGGCGCTGCGCTCGGGCGAGATCGACATCCTCACGCGCGTGCCGGCCGACGCCGCGGACGGGCTGGAGGGCAGCGGCTACACGGTGCGCGACAGCACCACGGCCGGCCAGCTTTTCCTGGGCTGGAACTTCCGCAACGAATTCACCAGCAAGCAGGCGGTGCGCCAGGCGATCCTGCTGGCGATCGACCGCGAAGGGCTGGCGCGCACCATCTTCAAGGGCCGCGCGGTGCCGTCCTACAGCATCTTCAACATCGGCAACACCGCCTATGACGCCGCGCAGAAGGACTTCGCCTACGACCCGGCGCGCGCGCGCGAGCTGCTGAAGAAGGCCGGCTACAAGGAGGGCGACGTCCACTTCACCATCATCACCGACGTGGCCAACCAGCCCTCGGTCGAATGGATCCAGCGCGACCTGGGCAAGGTCGGCATCAAGGTCAACGTGATCTCGCAGGAGTGGCTGACCTACACCAGCAAGCTGGCCAATCTCGCGCCCGACACCGGCCTGTTCACGATGGAGTGGGGCTTCGTCACGCCGTACTGGCTCAAGCTCGCCTTCGACGGCTACGTGATCACGCGCGGCGGCGGCGAAAAGGTGGTGGACCAGGCCATCGCGCCGGCCATCGCCAAGGCCGCCTCGCAGACCAGCGAGCGCGCCGCGGTCGCCGCGTGGAAGTCGGCCAACGCGCTGGCGCAGCGCGACGCGGTGTTCCTGCCGCTGGTGACGTTCCGCAACCACTTCGCCAACAGCCAGAACGTGCAGGGCTTCAACGTGCCGGCGCAGAACTTCTACGATCTCTCCAAGGTCTGGCTGAAGAAATGACGCGCGCGATCGTCTACCGCTTCCTGCAGGCCATCCCGATCTTCCTGGTGGTGTCGGTGCTGGTCTTCCTGATCGCCCACGCGGGCGACGGCGATCCCATCACCAACGCGCTGGCCAGCACGCTGCCGCAGGAATCGATCGACGCGATCCGCAAGGAGTACGGCCTCGACCAGCCGGTGCTGGTGCAGTACGCGCTGTGGCTGGAGCACCTGATGGCGGGCGACTGGGGCACCTCGCTGGTGCTGCGCACGCCGGT
This sequence comes from Cupriavidus sp. FW216-B1, assembly GCF_058789195.1. NCBI lineage: Bacteria > Pseudomonadati > Pseudomonadota > Betaproteobacteria > Burkholderiales > Burkholderiaceae > Cupriavidus > Cupriavidus sp. FW216-B1. Next base: position 112,078 of record NZ_JBYTEL010000001.1, read on the forward strand.
GTTCGAGGTGCTGGCGCGCAGCTTCGGCAACACGCTGCTGCTGACCGCCGCCGCGGTGGTGGTGTGCCTGGCCGGCGGCGTGGCGGTGGGCGTGCTCAGCGGCCTGAAGCGCGGCTCGTGGATGGACGGCGCGGCCATGCTGGTGATCCAGGTCGGCCACAATTTCCCGGTGTTCTGGTCGGGGCTGCTGCTGATCTGGGTGTTCGGCGTGCGGCTGCAATGGTTCCCGGTCTCCGGCATGTACGACATGCGCGGCGACCAGGACTGGCTCGACCTGCTGCACCACCTGGTGCTGCCGGCCATCGCCGCGGCGGTGATCTCGATGCTGATCCTGGCGCAGCTGGTGCGGGCCCAGGTCATCGACATCATGGGCTCGGACTACCTGCGCACGTTTCGCGCGCAGGGCCTGCCCAGGTCCCTCCTGCTGCGCCGCCACCTCGGGCGCAACCTGCTCTCGCCGGTGATCAACGTCACCGGCCTGCAGGTCGGCTACCTGCTGTCGGGCGTGATCTTCGTCGAGAACGTGTTCAACTGGCCCGGCATCGGCACCCAGCTCTACAACGCGGCGGCCGGCAAGGACTACCCGATGATCCAGGCCGGCGTGATGCTGGTGACGGGCTGCTTCATCGCCGTGAACCTCGCCACCGACGTGGCGCTGGACCTGCTCAATCCGCGCCTGCGCAACGGAGGCGGACCCGCATGAACCACGCCGTCACCACCACGGTCGCCGCCGACGACAACGACAATGACAACGACGGCGGCGGCCAGCACGCTTTCCGTTCCGCGGCGCGGGGCCGCTGGCACCGCCTGCGGGCCAACCGGCTGGCCCTGCTCGGGCTGGTCGTGATCGTGCTGGCGCTGGCCGTGAGCGCCGCGGCGCCGTGGCTCGCGCCGCACGACCCGAACGTGGCCGAGCCGCAGCTGCGGCTGGCGCCGCCGGGCACGCCCGGCTACTGGCTGGGCCTGGACGCGCAGGGGCGCGACATCTTCAGCCGCCTGCTGTGGGGCGGGCGCCGCGCGCTGCTCGCCAGCATCCCGCCGGTGGTGGTGGCGGTGCTGCTGAGCCTGGCGCTGGGCCTGCTGGCCGGCTACCACCGCGGCCGCTGGCCGGCGCTGATCATGCGCGTGATCGACATCCTGTTCGCGTTCCCGATGGTGCTGCTGGCCATCGGGCTGGCCACCGCGCTCGGGCCCGGCATCTGGGCCGTGGCGCTGACCATCGTGTTCTCGGCCACGCCTTACCTCACGCGCGTGGTCTATGCCGGCGTGCGCGCCGAGCGCGACAAGGAATACGTGGAGGCGGCGCGCGCCTGCGGCGCGACCACGGCGGACGTGCTGCTGCGCGAGATCCTGCCCAACGTGGCGACCGCCGCGGTGGTGTACGGCACCACGCTGGCGGGCGGCATGATCGTGTTCCAGGCCGGCCTGAGTTTTCTCGGGCTGGGCACGCAGCCGCCGGACGCGGACTGGGGCCGCATGGTGGCCGAGGGCGCGCAGGTGCTGGTGCTGGGCGCGGCGCATGTGGCCACCGCGCCGGCGCTGGTCATCGTGGCGCTGGCGCTGGCCTTCAACTGGCTGGGCAACGGGCTGCGCGACGTGCTGGACCCGCGCGGCTGACGCGCGCGGCATGGCGCGGGATATTGCGCCACACATGGCACCGGACATGGCGCCCCGATCCGGCGCCGGGAACAAGTTGATGAACCTACTCTCCATCAGAAATCTCGAAGTCGAGTTCGACGGCGCCGGCGGCCCGCAGCGCGTGATCCACGGCATCGGCCTGGACCTCGGCGCGGGCGAGGTGCTGGCGGTGGTCGGCGAATCGGGCTCGGGCAAGAGCGTGACCGCGGCCGCCATCCTCGGGCTGCTGCCGGAGCGCGACAGCCGCGCGCGCGGCTCGATCCGCTTCGAGGGGCGCGAACTGCTCGGCCTGCCCGAAGCGGCGCTCAACGGCGTGCGCGGGGCGGGCATCGGCATCATCTTCCAGAACTCGCTGAGCTCGCTCGATCCGTCCTTCCGCATCGGCGAGCAGATGACCGAAGGCCTGCGCTTCCGCCGCCGGCTCGATGCGGCGGCGGCGCGCGCCGAGGCCGCGCGGTGGCTGGATCGCGTGGGCATCCGCGACATGCAGCGCGTGCTGCGCGCCTATCCGCATGAATTGTCGGGCGGCATGCGCCAGCGCGTGATGATCGCGATGGCGGTCATGGGACGCCCGAAGCTGCTGATCGCCGACGAGCCGACCACGGCGCTGGACCCCACCATCCAGAAGCAGATCCTGGACCTGCTGCGCGACATCAACCGCGAGGAGGGCACGGCGCTGCTGGTCATCACGCACGATTTCGGCGTGGTGTCGTACCTGAGCGACCGCGTGGCCGTGATGCGCGCCGGCGTGGTGGTCGAGCAGGGCGCCACCCGCGACGTGCTGGCGGCGCCCGCGCATCCGTATACGGCGGCGCTGGTGCGGGCCGTGCCCGATTCCGCCGAGATCCGGCGCGCGCAGCGGCAACTGGCCGCGGCGCCCGTGAGCGCCGCGACTCCCGCGTCCCCGATCGCGCCGGCGGACGCGCGCGACGATGCCGACGCGGTGCTGGTGCTCGAGCAGGTATCGCGCAGCTTCCGCCTGGGCGGCGGATTCTGGGGCAAGGGGACCGAGGTCGCGGCGGTGCGGCCCACGGACCTGCGCATCCGGCGCGGCGAGATCCTCGGGCTGATCGGCGAGTCGGGCTCCGGCAAGTCGACGCTGGCCCGCCTGGCCGCGCGGCTGATCGATCCTTCCGGCGGCACCATCCGCGCGCACGGCGTCGACGTGACCCGGCTGCGCGGGCCGGCGCTGAAGGCGTTCCGCCGGCGCGTGCAGTTCGTGTTCCAGGACAGCGGCGCCTCGCTGAACCCGCGCCGCCAGATCGGCGCGCAACTGGCCGACGCGCTGACGCGGCTGGACGTGGCCGCCAGCGCGCGCGCCGCGCGCGACCTCGCCGTGCAGGCGCTCGAGCGCGTGGGGCTGGCCGCGGCGCACCTGGAGCGCTATCCGCACGAGTTCTCGGGCGGCCAGCGCCAGCGCATCGGCATCGCGCGCGCGCTGGCGGCGCAGCCCGAGTTCGTGATCCTGGACGAGCCCACGTCCGCGCTCGACGTGTCGATCCAGGTCCAGGTGCTGGACCTGCTGCGCGAACTGCGCGCGGAGCTGAACCTGACCTTCCTGTTCATCGGCCACGACCTCGCGGTGATCGAGTCGCTGTGCGACCGGGTGGCGGTGATGGAGCGCGGCACCATCGTCGAGACCTTCGACGCCGGCGCGCTGCACGAGCACACGCGGCACCCGGTCACGCGCCGGCTGCTGGAGGCGGTATTGCCGCTGCGCCGGTCCGCCGGCGAGGACAGGCGCTCCGCCGCGGCCTGAACGATGCAAAAAAGGAAATGCAGCACATGACAGGCCGGAAGATCATCTACAACGCGTTCACCCACGTCACGCCGTCGCACCAGACGCACGGGCAATGGCGCCGGCCCGAGGCCGGCGCGCAGCGGAATTTCTCGCGGCTCGAGCCGTGGGTGAAGCTGGCCCGCACCGCCGAGCGCGCCGGGCTCGACACCATCTTCCTGGCCGATACGGTCGGGGTCTACGACAAGTACCGGCAAGGTTGGGCCACCGCCGCGCGCGAGGGCATGCAGTTCCCGTCCAACGACCCGGCCAGCCTGGTGTCGGCGCTGGGCTACGTGACCGAGCACCTGGGCTTCATCGTCACCAGCTCGATCCTGCAGGAGCATCCGTTCTCGTTCGCGCGCAAGCTCTCCACGCTCGATCACCTGACCGACGGCAGGGTCGGGTGGAACATCGTCACCAGCTACCTGGACAACGCCGCGCGCAACTTCGGCCAGTCGGCGCTGACCGGCCATGACGAGCGTTATGCCTGGGCCGAGGAATATGCCGAGGTGGTCTACAAGCTGTGGGAGGCGAGCTGGCAGGACGACGCCGTGGCGGCGGACGCAGCCGCCGGCATCTATGCCCACCCGGAGCGCATCCACGCCATCGACCACGAGGGGCCGCGCTACCGCGTGGCGGGGCCGCATCTGCCGCAGCCTTCGCCGCAGCGCACGCCGCTGCTGGCGCAGGCCGGCGCCTCGCCCGCCGGCCGCGGCTTTGCCGCGCGCCATGCCGAGCTGACGTTCCTGCCGGCCATCACGCCGGCTTCGGCGCGCAACGACATCGCCGAGATGAACCGCCGGCTGGCGGCGCACGGCCGCGCGCCCGGCGACCTCAAGTACCTGGTGAGCCTGCACCCGGTCATCGGCAGCACCGAGGCCGAGGCGCGCGTGCGCTACGAGGAATTCCTCCACTGGCGCAGCGAGCCGGGCTACCTCGCGCATGCCTCGGGCACCATCGGCTTCGACCTGTCCGCGATCGACCCCGACACCCCGCTCGACGAAGTGAAGACCGAGTACATGCAGGGCGGCATTCGCGCGGTCATCGACGCCGCGCCCGACAAGCGCGCCCGCTTCGGCGACGTGATGCGCCAGCGCCTGAACAAGGCGGTGGCGGGCACGCCCGAGCAGATCGCCGACAGCATCGCCGGCTGGGTCGAGGCCGGCGTGGACGGCTTCAACCTGATCCCGGTCATCATGCCCGAGTGGTTCGACGAATTCGCCGACGCGGTGGTGCCGGTGCTGCGCCGCCGCGGCCTGATGCAGTCGGGCTACGCCGAGGGCACGCTGCGCGAGAAGCTGTTCGGCCGCGCCGCCCATCTTCCCGATACCCACGCGGCGCGCCGCCTGCGCCCCTGGGCCTGAGCACCGCCCGTCCCCGCCCGGAAGGCGTCCCGGCGTGGGGCATCGGTCCCGGACGCCGGCGGCCGCGGGTGCCGCGGGCGGCGCGCTGCGGTCCGCGGACCGGTCGCCGCTGTCTTTGTCATGACATTGAATCGTCAACTTGCTGAAACATTAGGCAGTCCGAACGGTTTGGCGTCGGCAAGCGGGTTTGCGGGTACCGAGGGGGTTGTTATCCACAGTAATTGTGGATAACACGGCCCAGAAAAACCGTCGTCCGGCACAGCGTTGAGGGGCTTGTCAAGCATCGTGTCTGGCTTTTTCCGTGGCGCTTTTTCTTGTGCCGCGCGGAGTCATTGGCCTATAGTTCCATTAATAGAACTAAACCAGCGCCCGAGCCAGCCAGCTGAGATGACCCGCCGGCGGCGCGCGCGGGCCTGAGCCGGACACGACAGAGGAGACAAAGCAGATGGATGCAACGACAAAGACCGGCCGCACCGTGCGCATCGGCGGCGCCTCCGGCTTCTGGGGCGACAGCAGCGTGGGCGCGCCGCAGCTGGTGCGCCACGGCGAGATCGACTACCTGGTGTTCGACTACCTGGCCGAGCTGACCATGTCGGTGCTGGCCGCCGCGCGCCTGCGCAAGCCGGAGCTCGGCTACGCCACCGACTTCGTCGCCGTGACCATGAGGGGCCTGCTCAAGGAAATCGCCGCGCGCAACATCCGCGTGGTCAGCAATGCCGGCGGCATCAACCCGCGGGGCTGCGCGCAGGCGCTGGCCGCGATCGCCGCGGAGCAGGGCGTGGACGTGCGCATCGCCGTAGTGGAGGGCGACGACGTGATGCCGCTGCTGCCGGCGCTGCGCGGGAGCGGTGTCGAGGACATGCAGAAGGGCCAGCCGCTGCCGGACAAGCTGGTCAGCGCCAACGCCTATCTCGGCGCGCTGCCGATCCGGCAGGCGCTGGACGACGGCGCGCAGATCGTCATCACCGGGCGCTGCGTGGACAGCGCGGTCACGCTCGGCGTGCTGATGCACGAGTTCGGCTGGCGGCCCGATGACTACGACCTGCTGGCGCAGGGCAGCCTGGCCGGCCACATCATCGAATGCGGCTGCCAGGCCACCGGCGGCCTGCACACCGACTGGGACAGCGTGCCGGACTGGCCGAACATCGGCTACCCCGTGGTGGCCTGCCGCGCCGACGGCAGCTTCCTGGTGGGCAAGCCGCCCGGCACCGGCGGGCTGGTCAGCACCGCCACCGTGGGCGAGCAGATCCTGTACGAGATCGGCGATCCCGCCGCCTACCTGCTGCCCGACGTGACCTGCGACTTCACCGGCGTGACGCTGACGCAGGCCGGCCCCGACCTGGTCGAGGTGCGTGGCGCGCGCGGGCGCGCGCCGGGCGACCGCTACAAGGTCTCGGCCACCTATGTCGACGGCTTCCGCTGCAACGCGCAGCTCTCCATCGTCGGCTTCGACGCGGTGGCCAAGGCCGAGCGCACCGCGCAGGCCATCCTCGCGCGCACGCGCGCGCTGTTCGCCGCGCACGGCTTCGGCGACTACAGCCGCACGCACGTCGAAGTGCTGGGCGCCGAGTCGTGCTACGGCCCCCACGCGCAAACGCGCCACACGCGCGAGGCCATCATGCGGCTGGCCGTGATGCACCCGGAGAAGGCCGCGCTGGAACTGTTCGCGCGCGAGATCTCGGCGGCCGGCACCAGCTGGTCGCCCGGCACCACCGGCTCGGGCGGCGGCCGGCCCAGCCCCTCGCCGTCGATCCGGCAATACGCCTTCCTGCTGGAGAAAGACAAGCTGTCGCCCACGGTGCTGATCGACGGCGAGTGCAAGCCGGTGGCCATGCCCGTGGCGGCGCCCGCGCCCGCGTCTCCCTCCGCGCAGCCCGCGCCCGATGGACTCGATGCGCCGCCGTCCGCCGGCGACTTCGAGGAAGTCCCGCTGATCCGCCTCGCCTATGGCCGCAGCGGCGACAAGGGCGACATCTCCAATATCGGCCTGATGGCGCGCCGGCCCGAGTACCTGCCGTGGCTGCGCGCGGGCGCGACCGTGGAGCGCGTGGCGCAATGGCTCGGCCATCTGGTCAGGGGGCCGGTCACGCGCTACGACCTGCCCGGCATCCACGCCGTCAACCTGGTGTGCGAGGAAGCGCTCGATGGCGGCGGCATGACCTCGCTGCGCAACGACCCGCTCGGCAAGGGCATGGCGCAGATCCTGCTGGCCATGCCGGTGCGCGTGCCGCGCGGGCTGCTGCCATGAACCGCGCCGCGCCGGCGCCATCGCCGGCATCACCGCCGGCATCACCGCCGGCATCGCCGCTGGCACCACCGCTGGCACCACCGCCCGCGCAACTGCCCGAGGACGGCGGCGGCGTGGCGCGCTACCGCCAGCTGGCCAGCGTGCTGCGCCATCGCATCGTTTGTGGCGAATGGCCGCTGGGCCACCGCCTGCCCACGGTGGAGCAGCTCGCGCAAAGCTACGGCATCGCCCGCGTCACGGTGCGGCAGGCCTTCGCCGTGCTGGCCGAGGAAGGGCTGGTGAGCAGCCAGCGCGGGCGCGGCACGCACGTCACCGGCCAGCCGCCCGGGCCCAGCGCGGGCATGCGCTCGGTCATCAACGACGAGCTGGTCGGCAGCAGCGAGCTCGAGATCCGCATCCTGGAAAAACACCGGGACGTGCGCCTGCCCGACGGCCTGCCCACGCGCGGCGCGGCGCTGGACAAATACGTGCTGCTGCGCAAGCTGCACCTGCACGACGGCGAGCCGTTCTGCCTGATCGAGCTGTACGTGGCCTCCGCGGTGTTCAACCGCTTCCCGCGCGGCGCCGAGAAGCAGCGCAAGATCGCGCGCCTGCTGCGCGAGGCCGTGGGCGAGCGCCTCGGCATGCTGCACCAGAGCATGACGGTGGAGCCGGCCGACTACGCGCTCGCGCGCGAGCTGGCCTGCGGCTTCGCCGCGCCGGTCGCCAAGATCGTGCGCACCACGCTCGACGTCGACGGCAACGTGCTCACGGCGGGCTGCTTCTGGTACCGCGGCGACCGCTTCATCCTCGACGTGGAATTCCCGGCCCGGCTTACCGAGCGCTACCCGGCGCTGGCCGTGCCCGACAGCCGCGGCTGACGGCCGCGCGATTCTCGCCATTCCTCGCCATTCAGGAACGGATCTCCAGGGCGTTTTCAAGCATGCGCGCGAGCGCGATCAGTTTCGGGGCAATGACATTCCTGTGCTCGGCGACCGATATCGATATCGCGGCCGAGCCGCAGTTGAGCGTGTAAGGAATGCTGCCGTCGGCGGCCACCACGGGCACGGCCACCGTGGTGTACGCCTTGTGGAACACGCCTTCGTTGAGCACATAGCCGAGGCGGTCGTAGTCGGCGAGCGCCTTGTTCATGGCGCGGTTGACCTCCGTCATGGTTGCCCGGTCCTGGGTGCGCAGCTCGTCTAGCAACTGGCGCCGCTGCGCGGTCGGCAGCCCGGCTACGTAGGCCCAGCCAAGCGCCGACGTCGCCAGCGGAACGGCGGAGCCGACGCGCAGGTTCATCAACAGCTGATTGTTTCCCTCGCAGCGCTCGACAAAGACCATGCGGTTGCCGTCGCGCGTGGCGAGCCCGCAGGCCGCACCGTAGCGCGTGGCGATTTCCTGCATGTGCGGCCGGGCCAGTTCCACCAGGCTCATCCCGGAAATGGCGCTGTACCCCAGCCGCAGGACGGGCAGGCCGGGGCGATAGCGCTCGCCGGCGACGACGATCAGCATGCCGGTTTCCAGGAGCGTGTGGCAGAGACGCCAGACGGTGGGCTGGGGAATGCCGGTGAGCTTGGCGATTTCCGATCCGCTCAGTTCGGGGCGCGCGGCCGAGAAGCACTGCAGAACCTGGATGCCGCGGGCAAGCGCGGCGACGAACTGCCGGTCCTTAGCGAGAGGGCGGGCTTGCGCCATGATCTGTCTTCCGGTAGTTTATTCGAAGGGCAATTATATAACTCGCATAGCGAATAATAAAGAGGCGCGGCACGGAATGTGTCCGGCGCCCGGGCCGCCCCGCTCGATGCGCCGTGCGACACAAGGAGACAAACGATGCAGGCGAAACTGTTTTCCCCGCTCCAGCTGCGCGGCGTGACACTCAAGAACCGGATCGTGCTGGCGCCCATGCTGACCTATTCGGCGCGCAACGGATTCATCTCCGACTGGCACCTGGTGCATCTCGGGAAGTTCGCGGTGGGCGGCGTCGGGCTGGTCTTCATGGAGTCCACCAAGGTCGACCCGCGCGGCTGCACCACGCCGAACGATCCGGGCCTCTGGAAGGACGACTTCATCGAGCCGCTGCGCCGCGTGACCGCCTTTCTGCGCCAGCATGGTGCGGCGGCCGGCATCCAGCTGGGGCATTCGGGGAGAAAGGCGCGCAATTCGCTGCCCTGGCAGGGCCGCGCGCCGCTGGCGGAGGCGCCGGGAGTCGACCACGGGGAGGCCTGGGAAATCATCGGCCCCAGCGCCATCGCGCATACGGCCGGCGCCAGCGTGCCGCGCGCCATGACGCCAGCCGACATGCGGGACCAGGTGCGCAGGTGGAGCGAGGCGACAAAGCGGGCCCATGCCGCCGGTTTCGATGTCCTGGAGATCCACGCGGCGCACGGCTATCTCCTGCACCAGTTCCTGTCGCCCGCCGCCAACCAGCGCACCGACGCATTCGGCGGCTCGCTGGAAAACCGGATGCGCTTCCCGCTGGAGATAGTGAGCGCGGTGCGCGCGGCCTGGCCGCAGGACAAGCCGCTGTTCTGCCGGATCTCGGCCACGGACGAGGCGGGCTGGACCATCGCCGACAGCCTGCGCTTCGCGCAATGCCTGAAGGCGCACGGCGTGGACATCGTCGATTGCAGCGCGGGCGGCATGACGGCGCGCTCCGTCGCCGATCCCGGCCCCTCGCCGTCCTATGGCTACCAGGTGCCCTACGCCGAGACGATTCGCCGGGAGCTGGACATCGGCACGATGGCGGTCGGCCTGATCATCCATGCCGAACAGGCGGAGGCCATCCTCCAGGCCGGTCAGGCCGACCTTGTCGCGCTGGGCCGCGAGCTGCTCTACAACCCGCACTGGGCCCTGGATGCCGCGGCCAAGCTCGACCAGCAGGATGCCTACGCCACGGTTCCGGCCAACTACGGCTACTGGCTCGAAAAGCGCGCCAACGCGGGTTTCGCGCGCTGCCTGTCGACGTGGCAGGCGGGGCGGCAGGCGCCGCGCTGAGCCGGCCCTGGCCGCAAATTTTTTTTTGCCCTTTCAATGAATTGATTATTCGCATTGCAAATTAACCTATGACTACGGAACAGAAAGCGGGACCCACCGTGCCGGAAGCCGCGCTGGCGGGAATCAGGGTGGTGGAGATCGGCGTTGCCATGGCGGGGCCCTTCTGCGCCATGACGCTGGGCGACTACGGTGCCGACGTCATCAAGATCGAGCGCCCTGGCGAGGGCGACGACAGCCGCGCGTGGCCGCCGTATTTCCACGGCTCGATGGGCTACTACTACGCCTCGGCAAATCGCAACAAGCGCGGCATAGCCCTGGATCTCAAGCATCCCGAGGGTGTCGCGGCGGCGCGCGCGCTGATCGAGGGCGCCGACGTGCTGGTGACGAACTACCGCGCCGGCGTGCTGGACCGGCTCGGCCTGGGGTGGGCCGAGCTCTCCCGGGCCAATCCGCGGCTGATCTATTGCAGCATCAGCGGCTTCGGCAGCACCGGGCCCCTGGCGGCGCAACCAGCCAACGACCTGTTCATGCAAGCCTATTCGGGCGGCATGAGCATCACCGGGGAGATGGGCGGGTCGCCGGCCAAGATGGGGATTTCGGTTGCAGACATCGGCGGCGGAATGTTCGCCGCGATCGGCGTGCTGACCGCCTTGCAGGCTCGCCATGCCACCGGCCTCGGGCAACAGGTGGACACGTCGCTGCTCGAAGGGCAGATCGCCATGCTCGCCCATTTCCTCACGCGCCATTTCGCCAGCGGCGAAGTGCCGGGCCCGAGCGGCAGCGGCGCGTTGAGCAGTCCCATCTACCGCGCCTTCCAGGGCAGCGACGACTGGATCGTGATCGCCGCGTTCAACCAGCGCATGTGGCAGGGCCTGTGCCGCGCGCTGGAGCGCGAGGCGTGGATCGACGACGAACGCTTCGCCGACGCGCGGGTGCGCTCGCTTCACCGGCAGGAACTCATTGCCCTGATCGCCGAGGTCGTGTCGCAACACCCGGTGGCCTACTGGACGGCGCGGCTGGCCGGGCAGGGCGTGCCGTGCTCCCCGGTAAACAAGATCGACCAGGTGGTGGCGCAGCCGCAGGTGCAGGCCGCGCATCTGATCGAGGACCTGGAGCTGCCGGGCCTGGGGCCGATGCGCATGGCCGGCCTGCCTTTCCGCCTGGGCGACACGCCCGGAGCGGTGCGCCTGCCGCCGCCGCGGCTGGGCCAGCACACCGCCGAGGTGCTGAACGAGCTCGGCTACACGGCGCAGCAGCTCGAGGAACTCGCGGCGCGCCGAGTCATTGGACTGGACCACGGCTGGCGGCAGTACGCGCCGGCGCAGCCCGAAGTCCAGGCGTAACCCATCCGGTCACCAGGAGGAGATTTCATGACATTGATTACCGACGAAGTCCGCCGGCACATCGGCATGCAGGGCGAGCGCAGGCCCGCCTGCGACGCCGTCGAGCGCGGCGCCGTGCGGCGCTATGCCCAGGCCATCATGGACGCGGATCCGGCCTATATGGATGACCGCCATCCCCGTCATGGCGGCGCGGTGGCGCCCCCGCTGTATCCGGCGTTCCTGTTCCGGCTGCCGTATGGCGCGGGCGACCCGCTGAGCGAGCGCGCGCAGGACCCCGATTTCGACGGCCTCGTCACCGCTGTCGGCAGCGGACTGCCGGAGCTGCCGCTCCACGGGATGGCCCTGCTCAACGGCGGCGCCGAGATCGAGCTGCTTCGCTACGCGCGCCACGGCGAGCGGATCTACCAGCAGTCGCGCTACGCCGACATCTACGAACGCGAGTCCCGCTCCGGTCCGATGATCATGGTGGTCATCGAGACCACCTATGAGACGGAATCCGGCGAGCCGCTGATGCGGGTGAAAAAAACGCTGATCAGGAGATAAGACCATGAGCTCTCGCAGGAACTTCGAAGACGTCGGCATCGGTGACGACCTCTCCCCGCTGATGAAAGGGCCGCTGACCACCGCGCACCTGATGCGCTGGTCGGCCGCGGTCGAGAACTGGCACAAGATCCACTACGACCTGCCGTTCGCCCAGCAGCACGACGAACTGCCCGGCTTGCTGATCAACGGTTCTCTCAAGCAGCAATTCATCGCCGAATACCTGAAGGCGTGGGCCGGGTCCGCGGGCTGGGTCTGGAAGATCGGCTTCCAGTTCCGCGCCATGAACCTGGTGGGCGAGCGGCTCGCCCTGTGGGGCAAGGTCGTGAACACGCGCCGCGCCGAGGCCTTCGGGCTTGTCGACCTGGAGCTGGGAATCCGCGACGAAACGCAGAAGGACTCCACGCCGGGCACGGCGGTGATCGCCTTGCCGTACCGCGACGGAGAACCCGTGCCTTACCCGTTCGTCGCGCCCGCCGAACCCGCGTCGGCGTGAATCCAAGAGCCATTCCCATGACCAAACTGAGTTACGAAATCGAGATCGCCTGCCAGGAGATCGATCAATTGGGCGAGTGCCCCATGTGGCATCCGACCGAGCACCGGCTGTACTGGGTCGACACCCGCCGCCCGGCCCTGCGCCGGCTCGAGGCCGACGGCACCACGCGTACGTGGGAGATGCCGAGCAACATCGGCTCCTTCGTGTTCGCGCGCGATGGCGGCATCGTGGTGGCGCTCAAGCAGGGCTTCTGCCGGCTCGATCCGGCGACCGGGGCGCTGACCACGATCGTCCACCCGGAACCGCAGTTGCCGGAGAACCGCCTGAACGACGGCCGCTGCGACCGGCGCGGGCGCTTCTGGTGCGGCACGCGCGACGCGGGCAATGAAAATCCCGGCGGCTCGCTGTACCGGCTCGATCCCGACGAGAGCGTGCACAAGATGGACAGCGGCTTCATCGTGTCCAACGGCATGGCCTTCAGTCCGGACGACAAGACGCTCGTGTTTGGCGACAGCCGCGGCGACACCATCTGGCGCTACGACTTCGATCTGGACACCGGCGCCATCAGCAACAAGCGGGTGTACCTGGATACCCGCGGCCTGCCGTGGCGCGTGGATGGCGCCACGTTCGATGCCGACGGCTATTACTGGTGCGCGCTCATCGGCGATGGCGCGGTGGGACGGTTCGATCCGCACGGCCGGCTGGAGCGGATGGTCCGGCTGCCCGTCAGCCATCCCACCATGTGCAACTTCGGCGGCGCGGGGCTGGACGTGCTGTACGTGACGTCGACCTCGGTGCTGGTGCCCGATGCGTCGCGCGCGTCGCAGCCGCTGGCCGGCGCGGTGTTCGCCATCCACGGGCTTGGCGCGCGCGGGGTGCCGGAGCCGTTTTTCTCCGGCTGAACCGGCATGGCCGGCGCGGTGCCGGATGGGTTCATCAGCAATCGATGCCAACAGAAACATTGCCGAGGAGTTTGAGATGTCTGATTTTCCGAAGTTTGTCCAGATCAACGAGGAGGGGCCCCGCGAGGGTTTCCAGATCGAGAAGGGAAACATCCCGACCGAGCGAAAGATCGCGCTGATCGACGCACTGTCCGAGACCGGGCTGAAGCAGATCCAGACGGTGTCCTTCGTCAACCCGCAGCGCGTGCCCGGCATGGCGGACGCGGAGGCCGTGGTCCGAGGGTTCCGGCGCAAGGAAGGCGTGCGCTACACGGCGCTCTGGCTGAACGACAAGGGATTCCAGCGCGCGCTGGCGAGCGGGCGGCTGGACTTCCGCGGCTCGATCTCCACCACCGCTTCCGCCCAGTTCCTGGCCCGCAATCAGCAGCGCACGCAGGAAGAGAACCTGGCCGCGCAGCGCGCCATGATGGCCTTGTTCAAGGCCAGCGGCGTGAACGTGGACCGCGGCAGCGTGATGGCCGCCTTCGGCTGCAACTACCAGGGCGAGGTCCCCGTCGACGCGGTGCTGCGGCAGGTCGACGCGATCATGGACATCGGCCGGGAGCATGGCTGCGACATCGGCGAGGTCTCGCTGGCCGACACCATGGGGTGGGCGACGCCCGAAGCCATCAAGCGCGTCGTCGGCGCGGTCAGGGAGCGCTACCCGGCGCTGCGCGTCGGGCTGCATCTGCATGACACGCGCGGCATGGGAATCGCCAATGCCTACGCCGGGCTGCAGATGGGGGTCGACCTGTTCGACGCCACCATCGCCGGCCTGGGCGGCTGCCCGTTCGCGGCAAACCAGGGCGCCGCGGGCAATGTGTGCACGGAGGATCTTGCCTTCATGCTGGCCGAGATGGGCATCGAGACCGGGCTCGATCTCGACGCGCTGATCGCCGCGGCGGAGCTGGCCGAGGACATCGTCGGGCATCCGCTGCCGGGCAGCCTGAAAGTCGCCGGGAGTCTTGACGTGCTGCGCCGCCGCGTCGCCGCACGCGCGGAAAACGCGACGGGGGCGGCATGAGTGCGCCGGCGGAGGACTTCCAGCGGGCGCCGGTGAATGCGTTCAAGCGCCGCCTGCGTGCGGGCGAAACGCTGATCGGCATCTGGGCGGGCCTGGCGAGCCCGTACTCGGTCGAGATCTGCGCGGCGTCGGGCATGGACTGGGTACTCATCGACGGCGAGCATGCCCCCAACGACGTGCGCAGCATTCTCGGGCAGTTGCAGGCCGTCGCATCCCATCGCGCCGCGCCGGTGGTGCGCCCGCCCAGCGGCGAGGCCTGGATGATCAAGCAGTACCTCGACATCGGCGCCCAGACGCTGCTGGTTCCGATGGTGGACACGGCGCAGCAGGCCCGGGCGCTGGTCGCGGCAACGCGCTATCCGCCGCTTGGCGTGCGCGGCGTGGGCGCGGCCCTGGCGCGCGCCTCCTGGTTCGGCCGCCGCGGCGACTACATCGCAAGTGCCGACGAGCAGGTCTGCCTGCTGGTGCAGGTCGAGACCTCGACCGCCCTCGAACACCTGGCGGCCATCGCACGGACCGACGGCGTCGACGGCGTCTTCATCGGCCCGGCCGATCTGGCGGCCTCGCTCGGCCATCCCGGCAACCCGTCGCACCCCGCCGTGCAACAGGCGATCGAAGGCGCCATCGCCAGCATCGCCGCCGCCGGCAAGGCGCCCGGCATTCTGACCAGCGACCCCGCGCTGGCGCGCAGGTATCTGGAATTGGGCGCCCGCTTCGTCGCCGTGGGCACCGACGTCACGCTCTTGGCGCGCGGCATCGACAGTCTGGCTGGCCACTTCGGCCGTGGAAGAGGAGGAGCGCACAACCCGCAAGTCACGTACTGATTTTCTGGTCCATCCCGCGCCTGTCCGCTCGGCAGACCAACGAGGCACCAAAGGAGACATAAATGAAATACAAAAGACTGGGAGTACTCATCGCAGCCACCGCGCTTGGCGCCGCCGCCTGGTCGCAGGCGGCCATCGCGTCGGGCGCGTATCCGGACAAGCCCGTGCGGCTGATCATTCCGTTCGCGCCCGCCGGCACCACCGACGTGCTCGGGCGCATCCTGGCCAAGAAGCTGACGGAGGCCAGCGGCCAGCCGTTCGTCGTCGACAACCGTCCGGGCGCCGGGGGCAACATCGGCATGGACGCCGTGGCCAAGGCCGATCCCGATGGCTACACGCTCGGCATGATCATCACGTCGCACGCGATCAACGTCAGCATGCCGCCCAAGCCGTCCTACGACGTCCTGAAGGACCTGTCGATGGTCTCGGTGCTGACGCTCTCGAACAACGTGCTGGTGGTGGGGCCGAACGTTCCGGCGCATTCCGTCAAGGAGCTGCTGGCGCTCGGGCGCTCGGGCGCGCTGCAACTGAGCTATGCGTCGTCGGGCAAGGGCACGACGCCGCATCTGTCGGGCGAGCTGCTGGGGCAGATGAGCGGCGTGAAGATGACGCATATCCCGTACCGCGGCGCGGGGCCTGCGATGGTGGACGTCATGGCCGGCGTGGTGCCCATGATGTTCGACGCCATCACGACGGGCGAGCCGCAGATCCGCTCGGGCAAGGTCCGCGCCCTGGCGGTCACGGGCAAGGCGCGCTCGCCGCTGCTGAAGGACGTTCCCACGATGGAGGAGGCAGGCCTGCCGGGATATGTGGTCGACGGATGGCTGGGCCTGGCCGCGCCGGCCAGGATGCCGGCCGAGAGAATGAAATGGCTCAGCGAGCAGGTGAACCGGATCATGGCCTCCCCCGAAATGAAGGAGTGGGTGGAGAAGCAGGGAATGATCGTGGCCAATTATTCGCCGGAGAAATCGGCGAAGTTCCTGTCCGATCAGGTTTCCCAGTGGGCCAGGGTCGTGGCCAAGAGCGAGGTACAGAAATGAGCACGTCCACTACCGACGACACGCTGATCCCGGGGCTGGGCGAGTCCGTGGCCGGCTTCGCCACCCGCACGTTCTCGCCCGCCGTCCGGGAGAAGGCCAAGGCCTGCCTGCTGGACGCCCTGGGCCTGGCGCAGATCGCCCGCGACGAGGCCACCACGCTGGCCATGCGCGACGCGACCACGGCGCTCCCGCCGGACGCGGCCAGCCCCAGGCTCTGGCCGTACGGCATCCGCGCGGTGCTGTCCGAAGCGGTCACGGCCAACGCCGTCGCCGTGCACGCGCACTTCCACGACGATTCCGATCCGCACTCGTGGTGCCATCCGGGTTCCCTGATCACGCCTGTCGCGGTCGGCGTGGCCGAGGCGACCGGGGCCAGCGTGGAGCGCGCGGTGCGCGGCCTGATTGCCGGCTACACGGTGCTGAACTGGCTGGGCGACCACGAGCATGTCGCGCATGCCCTGATCCAGCGTGGCGTGCGCACCAGCCCGGCCCTCGGCACCATCGGCGCCGCGGCGGCGGCCAGTGTCGTCCTGGGCCTGAGCGCGGCCCGCACGGCGAATGCGCTGGCGATCGCGGCCAGCATCACGGGCGGCACGCTGGCGCCGCTGCGCTGCGGCTCCGACGAATGGCGCGCGCAAAACGCGCAGGCCGCGCGCGGCGGGCTGCTGGCGGCCCAGCTGGCGCAGCGCGACGTCGTCGGCGCGCGCACCGCGCTGGCCGGGCCCAAGGGATTGCTGCAGGCCCTGGCGGGACTCGATGCCGTTCCGCCGGGCTGGACGCTGCCGCTGCGCGACGACGCCATGCTCGACATCTATGCCAAGCCCTGGGCCACGCTGGGCGACAACATGGCGGCGGTCCGCGCGGCCAGGCTGATGCATGACGAGGGCATCGACACCAGCCGGATAACGCGCATCGAGATCCGCATCTGGCGCGCCTATGCGGAGTACCCCGGCACCCAGTACAAGGGGCCGTTCGACCTGCCCGTCCAGGCACTTGCCAGCACGGCCTTCGCAACCGCCGCGATGCTGGTGCTGGGCGATCTCGAATACGACGTTTCGCTGCATCGGCGTCATGACCCGGCGCTGCTGGCGCTGGTCGGAAAGACCCAAATCGTTCCCAGTGACGAGGGCACCAAGCTCGATGCCGTCCTGACGGTCCACTTCGAGGACGGCACCTCCCGCGTATGTCACGCGGCCGATGCCCCCAGGACCTGGCTCTATCACGACGCCGCCACGTCCACGCGGATCTTCGGGCAGCGGCTGGCCCGCTGCGGCCGGCAGCCGGGCGCGGGCGAGGCAATCGGCGCCACCCTGTTCAGCGACGCGGCGGACGCGATGCCGATGGCTCAACTGCTCGACCGGATCATTCCGGCGTGAACGGCGTGAACGCCGCTCGCCATGTTTCCCCCATCCTTCCGTTTGAGGAAATTCCCGTGAATTCAACACCCAGCACCGAAAACGTATTCAAGCTTCCCGACGACGTGCAGGAGTTCTGCAACGTCGCGGCGCGCATCGTCCGCGAGGAACTGCTCCCGCTCGAGCAGCAATACCTGGCAAGCTCCGAACACGCCTATGGCGTCAAGGAAACCATCAACCTCAAGAACGTGTTTGGCCCCGACGTGGTCGAGCGCCTGACGCGGATCTCGAAGGAAACCGGGCTGTGGAACCTGATGGTGCCGGAGGAGCACGGCGGATCGGGGCTTTCCATGCTTGCGCAGATCGCCATCCTGGAGCAGTTCAACTACACGCCGGTGCCGTTTCCGTTCGCCAACGTCCCGAACATTCTTTACCAGTGCCGCGGGGAGCAGGTGGAGCGGTTCCTCGAGCCGGTCGTGCGCGGCGAGATGACCACGTCGTTCGCGCAGACGGAGCCGAACGCCGGTTCGGACCCCGGCGGCATGATGCAGACGCGCGCGGTGCGCGACGGCGACGACTGGATCATCAACGGCACCAAGATGTGGATTTCGATGGCGGCCGAGTCCGACATCATCATGGTCCAGGCGGTCACCGATTCCGAAAAGCGCCAGCGCGGCGGCATCACCATGTTCCTGGTGGAGCGCGACAACCCCGGCGTGCACATCGAGGCATGCGGCATCCGCACGTGGCTCGGGCCGAAGCCGTCGCAATACGTGGTGCACTTCGACAATTGCCGGGTGAGCGGCGCGAACGTCCTCGGCGACGTGGGCGCGGGCTTCTCCCTCGGCCAGAAATGGCTGACCATCCACGACCGCCTGCTGCGCGGCCCGTATGCGCTCGGCAAGATGCAGCGCGCGCTGGACATGTCGGTGGACTGGGCGAAGCAGCGGGTGACATTCGGCAAGCCCATTGCCGAGCGCCAGGCCATCCAGTGGAAACTGGTCGACATGTCGATCGATATCGAAGCCCTGCGTTCGCTCACCTACTCGGTGGCCGCGCGCGCCGACGCCGGCGAGGACGTGCGGACCGAGGCGGCGATGGTCAAGCTGGTCTCGACGGAATGGGGCGCGCGCTGCGTCAACGAGGCCATCCAGGTGCATGGCGCGATGGGCGAGGCCCTGGAACTGCCGCTGACGCTGTTCTACCGCTACCTGCGCCACGCGCAGATCGGCGGCGGCACCAGCGAGATCCAGCGCGTGCTGATCGCGCGCAAGCTGCTCAAGGGCTGACGCGCCTGCCGCGCCCTCGTGTCCGTGGCGGGCGCGGCGGGCGCGGCCTCCGCCGGCCCGCGGGGCGCATCGGTTCCTCGGCCCTCCCGGACTGCTCGCTTCGTGCTTGCAATGCAACTATGTTGCATTTATGATTGCCGTGCAACTGAGTTGCAAGAGAGCGTGGCTGGCGACGCGGTGGCGGCGGACCCGGAATCCGGTGCGCGGAGGCGGCTTGCCGGTCCGCAGGGAGGCGCCGCACGGCGGCGGCCACGCAGCATCGACCCCGTCCGAAAGGCACCAGCAGGCACAGCCCATGAATACGACCCCCCGCCTTCCCGTCACCGTCCTGTCCGGTTTTCTCGGCGCGGGCAAGACGACCTTGCTCAATCACATCCTGAACAACCGGGAAGGCCGCCGCGTGGCCGTCATCGTCAACGACATGTCGGAGGTCAACATCGACGCGGCGCTGGTGCGCGATGGCGGCGCCGAGCTGTCGCGCACCGACGAGAAGCTGGTCGAGATGAGCAACGGCTGCATCTGCTGCACGCTGCGCGAAGACCTGCTGCTGGAAGTCGGCCGCCTGGCGAGGGAAGGGAAGTTCGACCAGCTGGTGATCGAGTCCACGGGGATTTCCGAGCCGCTGCCGGTGGCCGAGACCTTCACCTTCACCGGCGAGGACGGGCGCAGCCTGTCGGACGTGGCGCGGCTGGACACCATGATCACGGTGGTCGATGCCTACAACTTCCTCAAGGACTACGGTTCGCGCGACAGCCTGCAGTCGCGCGGCGAATCGCTTGGCGAGGAGGACCGCCGCACCGTGGTGGACCTGCTGATCGAGCAGGTGGAGTTCTGCGACGTGATCCTGCTCAACAAGGTCGACCTCGTCACGGACGCGCAGCGGGGCCGGCTGATGGCGATCCTGCAGCGCCTCAATCCCCGCGCCAGGATCGAGGTTTCGGAGTTCGGCAAGATCGCGCTCGACAAGGTACTCGGGACCGGCCTCTTCGATTTCGAGGCCGCCTCCAGGGCGCCGGGCTGGCTCAAGGAACTGCGCGGGGAGCATACGCCCGAGACCACCGAATTCGGCATCGCCAACTTCGTCTACCGCGCGCGCCGCCCGTTCCATCCCGCGCGCTTCTTCGCCCTGATCGGCAGCGAATGGCCCGGCGTGATCCGCTCCAAGGGATTCTTCTGGCTGGCCAGCAGGCCGCTTCATGCGGGCTCGTGGTCGCAGGCGGGCGGCGTCTGGCGCCACGGGCAGGCGGGATACTGGTGGGCCGCGGTGCCGCCCGAGCACTGGCCGGCGGACCCCGAAGCCGTGGCGGCGATCCGCCGGAACTGGGACGAGCGCGTCGGCGACGCGCGCCAGGAACTGGTGCTGATCGGCATCGGCATGGCCGAGGCGGAACTGCGGCGCCGCCTCGACGACTGCCTGCTGCGCGACGCCGAGATGGCCGAGGGGCCGCCGGCCTGGCTCGGATACGACGACCCGTTTCCCGCCTGGGAATGACGCCGGCGGCGCCGGCCCCGCGTGGCCGGCCGGTCAGATCACCTGCTGGCGGATCAGCCGCGCGCGGCAGTGGATGCAGGCGTCGCGCACCATGAAGTTCACCAGCGTCGGCGACACGCCCAGCACCGCGGCGATCTCCTTCTGCGTCATGCCCTGCAGCCGGCACATCTCGAATGCCTGCTGGGTGCGCTCGGGCAGTTCGGCCAGCGCGCCCGACAGCGCGCACAGCGCCTGGCGGTCCATCGCGATCGTCTCCGGCAGCGTGGCGGGCGAGGGCGCGTGGATGCCGTCTTCCTCGGGCGCCATCCATTTCTGCTCCAGGCTCTGGCGCCGGTAGGCGTCGATGGCGAGGTTGCGCACCATCTGGAACAGGTAGCTGAGCTTGGCGCGGATGGCGGGCGTGTCGCCGTCCATGCCGCGCAGCCGCAGGAACGTGTCCTGCACCACGTCCTCGGCCTGGTGGCGCGAGCCGACGATGCGCGCGGCGGCGCCCACCAGCGCTGCGCGATGTTCCAGGAACAGGCCCAGCAGATCGCTGCCAGTGTCCCAGCCCAGCGGGGCGAGATCGGCGAGATTGGCGCGCAGGTCGGAAGCGTGGTTCACGGGAAGCTCCTGGAACGTTAGCGTTGGCGGTACGGGCAGGACAAGTTAATGAGAATGCGAATGGTTGTCAATTAAGAAAAAAGTAACGCTGTAGTTAGCATTCCTATATTTTCGTGCTCCAATTTCGTGGTGTGAAAAGCATTAAATTCCACGCTGCGATACTCGTCTAGGAGCATTCCTATGACGAAATCGTGTCGCTCCGGGGGCGATTCGGCGGCGATTCGGAGGCAATCCCGAGGCAGCCGCGAGGCAATCCGGCGGCGGTTTCGTGTCGGCTTCGGCGCGGGCGAAGGCAGTCGGGCAAGCGTCCCTGGCGCGCCTCCGATGCTCATCCGGCGCTTGTCCGGCCGTTTGTCCGGCGCTTAAATTCGCGCGGGTCCCATCCGTCTTCCCAGTTCCGGGCCCGTTACGCGGCCCCGTCACCCAGGAGGCCGATGACCCCGCCAGCCGCCATGCCGCTCCGCGTGGCCAGCCCTTGCCCGGCGCTGGACCTGTGGCGGCTCGACCTGTCCGGCCGCGGCATGGCGCTGGCCGACGCGCTGCCCTGCCTGAGCGGCCCCGAGCGGGACCGCTGCGCGGCGCTGCGCCAGCCGGCCGACCGCCTGCGCTTCGCGGTGACGCGCGCCAGCCTGCGCATGCTGCTGGCCGAGCGGCTCGGCATGCCGCCGCGGGCGCTGCCGCTGGCCGCGTCCGCGCACGGCAAGCCTTGCCTCGACCTGCCCGGCGCGCCGGCCTTCAACGTCTCGCATGCGGGCGCGCACGGGCTGGTGGCGCTGGGAGAGGCTTCGGCGGTGGCGCAGGCAGGCGTGGACGTGGAGCGCATCGATGCCGCGCTGGACCATGCGGCGCTGCGCGGGATGGCGCAGATGTGCTTCACGCCGCGCGAGCGCGAATGGCTGAGGGTGCTGGCTCCCGCGCGATGGCCGGCGGCCTTTCATGCGCTGTGGACCGCCAAGGAGGCGCTGCTCAAGGCGCTGGGCGTGGGCATCGCCGCGCATCTGCAGCAGGTGTCGGTATTGCCCGGCGTGGAGGGGATGCGCTTCGGCCTGACGCCGGAAACGCCGGAGATGGCGGCCCTGCTGGGCGGCGGCATGGCGCCGGAGCTGCATGCGCTGCCCGCGCCGGCGGGCTACGCCGCCGCGGTGGCGTGGCTGGCGCAGCCGGGCGGCGGGTGACGCGGCTCGTGGCCGGCCGCCGGCGCGGGACCCGGGCGCGGCTGACGGAACCATGCGCGGAACCATGTGCCGCGGCCAGCGCGAACGCTCGCGCCGCCGGGCCTGGAAATTGCGTTGACCGGGCATGGCCACCAAACCACTGCCCGCCATGTCGGACTTCCCACAACGCTACGGTGTCTTCATCAACGTCGAGAACCCCGGCAACGATGCGCGCGACGCGCTGGCGCAGGCCGTGCGCATCGCGGTGGCGGCCGAGGCCCTGGGCTTTCACGAAGCCTGGGTGGCCGAGCATCACTACAGCCCCTTTGCCGTCGGCAGCGCGCCGCTGGTGCTGCTGTCCCACATCGCGGCCTGCACGGCGCAGATCCGGCTGGGCACCGGCGCCTCGCTGCTGGCCATGAACGACCCGGTCCGCGTGGCCGAGGACGTGGCCACGCTCGACCTGCTCAGCGGCGGGCGCGTCGAGTTCGGCGTCGCGCGCGGCGGGCCGTTTCCGCAGCAGTACCAGGTGGCGGGGCTGGCGTCGGCCGGCGAGGCGCGCGAGCGCATGCTCGAGGCGCTCGCGCTGATCCGGCAACTGTGGCGCGAGCCGGTGACGAGCTTCGCGGGACGCTTTCATCGCTGCGAGGGCGTGGCGCTGTCGCCGCGGCCCTGGCAGCAGCCGGTGCCCGTATGGCTGGCCAGCCTGAGCGGCGATGCGCTGCGCGTGGCCGCGCAGTACGGCTACGGCCTGATGGCGACGCCGTCGTCGGACCTGGCCAGCGTGGCGGCGCTGGTGGCGGCCGAGCGCGCGCGGCGCGGCGACTTCCCGTTCGCCATCGCGCGCTTCTTCCATTGCGAGAGCGACCACGGCCGCGCGGTGGCGCATGGCGTGGCCGGCGTGCGCGCCTATCCCAGCGCCATGCAGGTGCAGTTCGCCGCGGGCAACCTGCCGCCGATGTTCGCCGCGGACGCGAGCGACGACGTCATCATGGCCAATGCCGTGATCGGCGATCCCGCGCACTGCGCCGCGCAGGCGCGCAGGCTGCGCGAGCGCCTGGGGCCGCACCGCCTGCTGCTCAAGCCCGCCACGCACGATCCGGCCAGGGCGCGCGCGGCGCTGGCGCTGTTCGCCGAAGCGCTGGGTTTGGGAGAAACCTGACATCGTCGGCAATGTCGGCTTTCCTACAACGTGGCGGACCGGGCGCGCCCGGATGCCGGGATGGCTTCACGTATAATCACGCGCGGGCCGGTCTGGCCCGAATCGAATCGCGGGCCCGGATCATGGGCCCGAATCATGGGCTTGAGTCGCGCGGAAAAAGGCGCGCCGGCATATCTCGGTATGTTCGTGGCCAGCAATCGAAAGGACAGGGATCATGCCGCACGTCTGGCGCAAATTGCGCGCACGGGTTTCGGTTTGCGAAACCGGTAGCGGCGCGCGTGCCGATGCGCGCGCGTACCCCGGCGGCGCGGCGGCGCCTGCCCCGCGCCCCTTCTCATGCGGCCCCGGCCGCCATCTCCGTTGCCTGCCCTGAAAACGGGCGCGCGCCCGGCGCCTCCCAGGACATGGATGGATAGCTTCCTGCGCGGAAGTTATGGCACGCGCGTGCTCGGCTGCGGGCTCGGGTTTCTGTGCGTGGGGCTGGTGCTGCTGGAGCGGCGCGCGCCCTGGTGGTTCTGGCTGGGGCCGGCCCTGCACGGGGTCGCGTGGCCGCACGTCGCCCGCTGGCTGCGCGGCCGCGCCGCGGACCAGGTGAGCCCGGAGCGCCGCGCGCTGCTGGTGGACCATTTCGCCGTGGGCATGTGGACCGCCGCGACGGCCTTCAGTCTCCTGCCCGGCGTCCTGATGCTGTCTCTGAAGGCGATGGACAGCATGATCGCCGGAGGCTGGCGCCAGTTCGCGCGCGGCATGGCCGCGCATGCCGGCGGCATCGCGGCGGGCGGGCTCGTCTATGGCGTGGCGTGGCAGCCGGCGCCTTCCATGCCGGTGCTGTGGGCGTGCGCGCTGCTGCTGTTCGCTTATCTCCTGCTGGTCGGGCAGCGGGCCTACCGGGCGATCAGCGGCCTGCAGGCGCAGCGCGAGGAACTGACCCAGCTGAGCCTGCACGATGCGCTGTCGGGCCTGCACAACCGGCGGCACGTCGACGCCAGCATCCAGACCGAATATCTGAGATTCCAGCGCGGCGGCGATCCGGCCGCGCTCGCCATGATCGACTTCGATCATTTCAAGAGCATCAACGACGATCTGGGGCATCCGGTCGGCGACAAGGTCATCCGCCGGTTCGCGGCGAGGCTCAAGGGCGGCTTCCGCCGGTCGGACGTGGTCGGGCGCTACGGCGGCGAGGAATTCGTCGTCCTGATGCCGCATACGACCGCGCACGACGCGGGCCTGTTCATGAAGCGGCTGCAGGCGGAATTGCGCGACAAGCCGATCCTGGAAGGGCGCGCCGTGACCGTGAGCATCGGCATCGCGGGGCTGACGCCGGATCTCGCGAGCCGCGACGAGTGGATACAACTGGCCGACCAGATGCTCTACCGCGCCAAGGAGCAGGGCCGGAACCGCGTGGTCGTCGCCGGCCATCATGCCTTCGCCGATACCCAGTCCGCGCGCAAGAAGGGCGCGAAAGGCGAGCCGTCGCTGCCGCCCGGGATGCGGCTGATGGTCGGGCTGGAGCTGGGAGGCATCGCCGCGGCGATCTTCGATCCGTCGGATCGCCTGGCCTGGGCCAACGAAGTATTCCGCCGGCTGTACGGGGTGCTGCCCAAGACGCGCACGTTCAGCGACATCCTGTATAGCTGCTACCGGCGCAAGTGCGGTCCGCGCATCGAGACCGACGACATCCGGGTGTGGCTGTCGGTGGCCGACACGCTGCGGCGCAGCCAGCCGCAGCGGAGCATCTCGGTCGAGATGTATGACGGCGGGCATTATCGCGTCGAGGAAATCTCGATGGCGAACGGCTGGCTGCTGGTCCTGTGCCTGCCGCAGGAGGAAGCGCTGCTTGCGGACGCCGGGCCGGAGTCGGTGCCGGCGTTCGGGCCGGGATTCGGACCGGCGGCGGTCTGGTCAGCAGGGAGCGATCGCGGTGCCGTCGCGGCTGGCGAGAATCCAGGGGCCCGTTTCTGATTCCGGCATGGGCCGCGAGTACAGGTAGCCCTGCACCAGCGAGCCGCCCAGTTCCTTCACGACGCGCATCTCGTCCCGGGTTTCCACGCCTTCGACCACGCAGCCCAGCCCCATGTCGCGGCTCAATGCCAGCAGGGACCTGACGATCTTGTAGCTGGTCGGATTGTCCTGGATGCCGGTCACGAAGCTCCGGTCGATCTTGATGCTGGTCAGCGCGAGGGCGTGCAGTTGCCTGAGGCTGGAGTACCCCGTGCCGAAGTCGTCGAGCGTGATGCCGCAGCCGAGCTGGCGCAGGCGGTCGGTGGCCCAGCGGGTCTGGTCGAGGTCGTACATCATGGCGGTCTCGGTGATCTCCAGGTCGAGGCGGCGCGGATCGAACGCCGCCGCCTGGATCAGCGCGACGAGATTCTGCACGCTTTCGACGGAGCCGAGATCGTGCGCGGACAGGTTGAGCGACAGCCGCACGTCGGCGGGCCAGCGCGCCGCCGCCGCCAGCGCCTTGGCCACCAGGATGCGCGTCAACTGGCCGATGATGCCCGTGCGCTCGGCCACCGGGATGAAGTGCATCGGCGGCACGCGCCCGAGCATCGGGCTGGTCCAGCGCGCGAGCGCCTCGAAGGCGATGGTGGCGTTGCTGCGGACGTCGACGATGGGCTGGAAGTGGACGGAGAGTTCCTGCTGGAGATCGGCCTTGCGCAGCGCCTGCTCGATGTTCGCGTCCCGGTGGAGCTGGTCCCGGTGGCTGGCGGAAAACAGGCTGACGGCGCCCCGGTTGCTGCGCTTGCCGTGGTAGAGCGCGTAGTCCGCGTATTCGTACAGCGTGGTCGCGTCGGCCGCCATGTCGGGGAAGGTGGCGAGCCCGGCCGACGCGGCGATGTGGATGGTGGTGTTGGCAAGCAGGAACGGCGCGTGCAGCACGGCGCAGACGCGCTGGCCGAAGGCCTGCAACTGCGCGTCATCGGGCGCGTCGCCCAGGATCAGCGCGAACTCGTCGCCGCCCAGGCGGGCGACGTGGCTGTGCTCGTCGCACAGGCAGCGCAGGCGCTGGCCGACCTCCGTCAGGAGCCGGTCGCCCAGCGCGTGGCCGTACAGGTCGTTGACCGGCTTGAATCCGTCGAGATCGATGATGGCGACCGCAAAGCGGTTGCCGCCGGCGCGCGCCTTGTCGCAGGCGGCGTTCAGGAGCGCGAAGAACTTCCGCCGGTTGGGGAGCTGGGTCAGGCTGTCCAGGTTCGCCAGCAGCAGGTTCTCGTTGCCGAGCGCTTCGGCCCGCACCTGCGCGTCGATCAGGCGGGTGAAGTCCCGGTAGTGGCTCATGACGATGGCCAGCATCGCCCCCGTGACCAGCACGATGTTGGCCGCGGTCGCGACGAACGTCGGGATGCCCGTGGCGAGGAAGAACACGATGAACGTGCCGTTGACGATCAGGGCCGTGGTGAGCGCGGCCGAGCGCAGGTACATCAGGCTGAAGATGCAGCTGATCACCGTGATGCCCATGTAGAAGGCGACGTGGGCGCGCGCGTAGTCGTCGCCGTAGGGGAACAGCAATACCGCCCAGACCGTGAAGCTGACCGCCACCGGGACGGAGAAGCGGTTGGTGAGCACCAGGGCCCGCCAGGCCATGTCCGCGGTCGGCTCGGTGTGTCGCATCCGGTGCCAGTAGGCGAAGCGCGCAACGCAGAGCGCGCTGAGCGCGATGGGGCAGTAGACCGCCAGCCAGCGCGGCGCGGCGTCGAGATGGGTGAAGGCCAGCGCCCAGCTGTTGACCAGCAGGACGAAATACATCAGCGGGATCTTCCGGGAGAACGCCCTGTACTGGGCCTTCAGCAACGCGGGGTTGTCGCGCTCGACCGACCAGAGCCGCCGAAGTCTTGCCAGCAACTGCAGTTGCATCATCTTGCTCCTCTCCCGTGCCGCGTCTCTTGTGCTTCTTCTGCGTGCCGTCCCCGGATGCCCGGCGCTACGGTTCCGGGGCGGGCGCCGGCGGGGATGCGTCGGCCCAGCGTTCGCGGATCTCCAGGATCGCCGGCAGGCATTGCTGGAACAGCGATGCCAGCTCGGGATCGAGGTGCGAGCCGCTGCTGCGCCGGATGTGCTCCACCGCGTCCCCGATCGGCCACGCCGCCTTGTACGGGCGCACGCTCGTGAGCGCGTCGAACACGTCGGCCAGCGCGACGATGCGCGCGACGTGGGGAATCTCCTCGCCCCTGAGGCCGCGCGGATAGCCGCTGCCGTCCCACTTCTCATGGTGATTCTCGGCGATGACGCGCGCCATGTGCAACAGGCCGCCCGCCTCGTGCGTGCCGATGATCCGGCCGCCGATCGTGGTGTGCTCGCGCATGACCTGCCATTCCTGCTCGGTAAGCTTACCCGGCTTTTGCAGGATGGTGTCGGGGATGCCGATCTTGCCGACGTCGTGCATGGCCGCCGCATGCAGCAGGTCGTCGGCCGCCGCCTGGCTGTAGCCGGCGGCGAGCGCGAGCGTGTGCGCGTAGTAGCTCATGCGGATGACGTGCCGCCCGGTCTCGTTGTCCTTGTACTCGGCCGCCACGCCCAGGCACTGGACGATCTGCAGCCGGGTCTCGCGCAGCGCATGGACCCGTATCAGCGACAGGTGGTTGCGCACGCGCGCCTTGACGATGGCGGGGCTGAACGGCTTGTTGATGTAGTCCACCGCGCCCAGGTCGAAGCCGCGCTGCTCGTCGGCCTCCCGGGAAAGGGCCGAGACGAAGATGACCGGGATGCAGGCGGTCGCCGGCGACTGCTTCAGCACCTGGCAGGCTTCGTAGCCCGAGATGCCCGGCATCATCACGTCCAGCAGGATCAGGTCGGGCTGCTCGGCGCGGGCCAGCGCGATGGCCTTTTCCCCGTCCCTGGCGAAGAACAGGCGGTAGTCGTCCTGGAGCGTGTGGCGCAGCAACTGCAGGTTGGTGGGTTCGTCGTCCACCAGCAGCAGGGTCTGGCGGGGGTCGGTGAGTTTTCTCATATGGTGCTGCCGGACGGGCGCCTGGCCAGGCTCTCCAGGATTCGCCGCGCGAGGGCCGCGGCCTGCGCGAAGTCGAAGGCGTCGATGGCGTCGTTCAGCGCCTCGCACCGGGTGTGTTCGCCGCGCCGGCGCAGCCACGCGTTCACGGCGCCGAGGGCCGGCGCGTTCAGCTCGCTGCGCTCCAGGCAGGCGAGCAGGTCCTCCATCTGCCGGCACGTTTCCTCGTCGTCCGCGTCGTCGCAGGGACCGGGGGCCGGCGCCACGGGCGCGGCCGCCGAGGGCGATGCGGAGGGTGGCGGGGAAGGTGCCAGGGAGGGCGCCGGCGCGAGCGCGCCGGACTGCCGCAATTCCTCCGCGGCGTCGGCCAGCATGTCGCGCAGCCGGGTCAGCTGCGGCCGGACCTCTTCCCGCGCGCCGCCCCGGATCTTGTCCTCGAGCGTGCTCGCCAGCTCGGTGACGCGCGGCAGGGCGAGGTTGCCGGCGGCGCCGCGGATGCCGTGCAGGCTGAACATGGCGGCGTCCCAGTCGATGTGCGGCGCATTCTCGTCGGGCAGCGGATGCCGCGCCGCCGCCTCGGCCAGGAACGTGCGCAGCGCCTGCGCCAGGCGCGCCTTGCCGCCCCACAGCGAAACGCCCAGCGTCCAGTCGATCAGGTGGCGGTGCTCGTCCGGCTTCTGCGGGTCCGGCCCGGCGTGTGGCGGCGTGGCGTCCAGGCCGAGGGCGCGCGCGATCTCCGCCAGCAGCTTGGGCGGGTCGAGCGGCTTCGCCGCGAAGCCGTTCATGCCCGCTTCGCGCGCGGCGCGCCGGTCGGAGTCCATCACGCTGGCGGTCAGCGCGATGACGGGGGTGGGCGCGGCGTTCGCGGCCTGCTCGCGCTGGCGGATCAGGCGGGTTGCCGACAGGCCGTCCATGCCGGGCATGTGCATGTCCATCAGCACGAGATCGAAGCGGCGCGACAGCGCCAGGCGGACCACTTCGTCGCCGTCGCCGGCCGCCGTGACCTTGTGGCCGCGCCCGGCCAGCATCAGCGTCAGCAGCTCCAGGTTCTGCGGCACGTCGTCGGCAATCAGGATGTCCAGCGGCGGCAGCGCGACGGCGCCGGCGTCCGCCGGCTGCGCGCCCGGCCTCGCGCCGTGGCGCAGCGGCAGCAGCACGTGGAACACGCTGCCCTCGCCGGGCACGCTGTCGGCGTAGATCGAGCCCGCCATCAGCTCCACCAGCTGCCGGGCGATGGTGGTGCCGAGTCCCGAGCCGCCGAAGCGGCGGCCGATGCTGGCATCGGCCTGGGAGAACGGATCGAAGATGGTCTGCAGTTGCTGGCTGCTCATGCCGATGCCGGTGTCCCTGACCCGGATGTGCACGAGGCCGTTCTCGGGCCGGAACTCGACCGTGACCGCGCCGCGCTCGGTGAACTTGATGGCGTTGCCGATCAGGTTGGTCAGCACCTGCTGGATGCGCAGCGGGTCGCCCTTGAAATACCGCTCCATGTCCTCCGGGTAGACCATCGTCAGCGCCAGGTTCTTGGCCTGGGCGCTCAGGCGCAGCGAGGCCAGGATGTGCTCGGTGACTTCCTTCAGAGAGAAGTCGATGGTTTCCAGTTCGAGCGCGCCTTTCTCCAGCCGGGTCGTGTCGAGGATATCGTTGAGCAGTCCCAGCAGGGAGCGGGACGATTGCCGGATGGTGGTCAGGTGGCTGCGCTGCAGCGGCGTCAGCTCGCCCTTGAGGAGCAATTCGGTGAAGCCGATGATGGCGTTCATCGGCGTGCGAATCTCGTGGCTCATGTTGGCGAGGAAGGTGCTCTTGGCCGAGGCCGCCTGCTCGGCCCGCTCGGCCGCCTCGCGCAGCGATTTCTCGAGATTGCGGCGCTCGGCGATGTTGGTCACGAAGCCGACGAACAGCGGCGCGCCGGGCAGCTCGACCCGTCCCACGGCGAGCCGGATGGGGATCAGGGTGCCGTCCTTGTGCAGGCCCTCGACCTCGCGGCCCGA
This sequence comes from Cupriavidus sp. FW216-B1, assembly GCF_058789195.1. Taxonomy (NCBI): domain Bacteria; kingdom Pseudomonadati; phylum Pseudomonadota; class Betaproteobacteria; order Burkholderiales; family Burkholderiaceae; genus Cupriavidus; species Cupriavidus sp. FW216-B1. The sequence continues at coordinate 142,283 of NZ_JBYTEL010000001.1, forward strand.
GCCGATGATCCTGGGCACCCCGGACGTCAGGTAATTGTCCAGGTACTCGTCGTGGCGGGACTGGTCCGGCTCCGGCATCAGCATCTTGATGTTGCGGCCGATGACCTCGTGCGCCTGCCAGCCGAACAGGCGCTCGGCGGACTGGTTGAACGCCTGGATGATGCCGCGGCTGTCGATGGTGATGATGCCGTCCACGGCGGTCTCGACGATGGCGCGGATGCGCGATTCGCTCTCGCCCATCTTGCGGAACAGCAGCCGATAGCGGATCAGGCCGTTGGCGGCGAACACCAGGACGGTGACGGTGATCGTGAAGGTGGACAGGGCCAGCGACGCGAACGTGGTGTCGAGGATCATGCCCGTGGCGGGCGTGCCCGGCTGGCCGATGAAACGGGCCGCCGACATGCCCACGTAATGGGTGCCCGCGATGGCCAGCCCCATGACGCCGCCGCCGGCCAGGAGGCGCTGCAGCGCGCCGAGGCGCGACCGGTTGAGCCCGAAGCGGATCCAGATCGCCAGGATCGACAGCCCGGCCGCCAGCACGACGGACAGCGCGAAGCGGAGCGGGTCATAGCGCAGCAGCGGGCTCATCTGCATGGCCGCCATGCCGCTGTAGTGCATCGCGGCGATGCCCAGGCCGACCAGCGTGCCGGAGACGCATACCTGCCGCGCCGTGACCTCGGGCAGCGAGAGCTTGCGCAGCGCGACCCATGACGCGGCAAGCGCGGGCACGATGGACAGCAGGGTCAGCCCGGTGCCGTAGTGAACCGCGGTGCACAACTGGAACGACAGCATGCCGATGAAGTGCATGGTCCAGATGCCGCCGCCCAGCGAGATGGCGCCGGTGCCGATGGCGATGTGGCGATGCAGGGGGATTTCGGCGCCGCGGGCGATGTGGGCGATCTGCAGCGCCATGATGGACGAGAACGCCGCCACCAGCACCGACAGCACGACCAGCCCCGCGTCGTAGGTGCCGTGCAGGAACGGGATGTCCACGGACGGGTCGATAAAGATGTGCTTGAATCCTCCCATGTGCGGGAATCCTTTCCACTACGGTCGATGACGGGCTGAACGGGCCCGGCCGTCCATGTCGAGGCGAGTCGGGAACGGCCGGAATTCCGGTGATGCAAAAAAAAGCGGCGTCTTCCTCCGTGAAAAATATCAACGGCAGGCCGGGCGGATTCTTTAGCTTCGGGGCCGGTCGCGCTAATCCTGCGGCGCCGGCTGCGCCGTCATCGCCTTGGCGACGACCGCACGTACCTGATTCCGGCCGGAGGACTTGGCCTTGTACAACTGTTCGTCCGCGATCGAAACCAGTTTCTCCGGGCTGCCGCCGTCGATGGGCCGGCAGCTCGCGCATCCGATGCTGAGCGTCAGCCGTCCCGTTTCGCTGCCGCGATTTGAGATGTCGAGGGCCTCGACATTGCCGCGGATCGTTTCCGCCACGCGCGCGGCGCCGTCGTGCCCGGTGCCGGGCAGCACGACCGTGAACTCCTCGCCGCCGTACCGGGCCGCCACGTCCACCGATCGCCTCACAGACTCGGCAATGCATTTCGCCACGGTGGCGAGAATCTCGTCGCCCGCGGCATGCCCGTACGTGTCGTTGAACAGCTTGAAGCGGTCAATGTCGATGAACAGGATGGACATCTCGTTCTTGTCGCGCACCGCGCGGTCCCATTCGCCCTGAAGCCGCTCATCCAGCGTGCGCCGGTTGTCCAGCCTGGTGAGCGGATCGGTGGTGGCAAGACGCGTCAGCTCGGCCTCCGCGCGCAACTTGTCGCGCAGCGTGTAGGCAAGCAGCCACGCTCCGGCGATCAGCACCATGCCCCACAGGCCGGCGACACAGGCCGTCACGATGAATTGCCGGCGCCATCGCCCGGCCACATCCTCCATCGACGGGGCGACCACGGCAATGAGCGGCAAGTCCGGAACGTGCTGGTACGTATACAGGCGCTCGATCGCGCCTGTCCCGGTCGCGATCACCGAACCGCTGCCGCGCGCGGCCATCGGCCTGAACGCCGGCAAGCCGGCCACGCTGGTGCCGACTCTACTCTCCGAGAACGGCTTTGCGGCCAGCACCGTGCCGTCGTCGAGCAGGATCTCGACGATCCCCGGCGCCACCACGTTTATCCTGTCGAACAGCCGCTGGAAGAATTCGAGGCGTACCTCGAAGAAGGCAATGCCCGCAAACGATCCGTCCGGGCCGTTGATGCGGCGCGTCAGCGCGATGGCCAGCTTGCCGTCGTTGATCCGCGAGCGGAACGGATGCGAAACGACGAGACCTGCCGACGGGTTGTTCCGTTGCCTGAAGAAATAGTCGCGGTCGCTCAGCCGCAAGGCGGGGTCCGTTTCCTTGCCGTCCCATGAGGCGAGGATCCGGCCGGACGCGTCGACAATGAACTTGCCGTCGACATAGGCGCTGTCGGGCAGGCTGCGGAACAGCGCCCGGTCTTGCAGGCCGGTGGACAGTGGCCACGCCCGCAGCGCTTCCACGCTGCGGACCAGATCCTGGAGCTGAACGTCGTAGAACCGGAAATTGCGTTCGAGATCGAGCGCGATGATCGAATTCAGGTTCTCCGAGGTTTCGCGCGCGTGGTCGATGACCTCATGGCGGCTGACCGCCATCATCGCGAGCGGCACGATCATCACCACGATGGCGGCCAGCGTTCCCGCCATGCCCACCGCATACGGGTGGTTGCCGATCATCCGGGCCGCGCCGGCCATCGCCCGCGACAGCCGATGGCGCCGTGGCGATGCGGCAGGCGGGGCGGGAGCGTCCTTGACGGGAGCGTCCATGATCGGCCTCCGTGAAGCATGTCGAAAAACGTCGTTATGTCCGGGCCGGCGAATGCCCGCCGGCTTGCCTGACGCAAAGACCGCCGCCGGCTGGCGCGCGTCGGGGCATGCCGCGGGTTGCGGGCAAGCCACTGCCGGAAGAGGGTCGTTCGATAACGTCCGGGGCACAAAGGCAACCAGCCAGCACTGTACCCGGTTGCCGTGGCGCCGTGTACGGCGGCGCGGCGGCCTGGGGCGCCGGAAGTCCCGCGCGGATTCGCGTCAGGCGCCGATGTCAGGCGTCGACCTCAGGCGCCGACATCGCGCCCGGCGAATGCGCGTTCACAGTTTTTCACAATTGCCTTCTAAGGGTTTCCACTTAGCCCTCCGTTAACTTGATAACGGAAGGGGACTTGTTCGTCAGGGCATCCCCTTTACCTTCTGGCCACTAAGAATACGCATGAACAGCGGCATTGCCTTTATCACTCCCCCGGCCCGCGCCGCGCTGCCGCGCGCCTGCGGCCCTCAGGCGCGCGTCCCGAGCCTGGCGCTGCGCGACATGGCGCGGCAGGCCGACGCCATCATGTACTTCACGCTGGTCTGTTCCGTCGTGGTGGCATGGCTGATCGGGCTGTACTACGCGCAGACGGGGCTGGCCCTGACTGGCGGCGGCTTGTCCCTGCTGGTGGGCAGCGCCGCGTTCTTCCAGGCGCGCGGCACGGCGCTGTCCCGCGGCCTGCTTACCATCTGCAATGTCGTTCTCGTGGCGCTGCATATCCAGCTTGCCCACGGGACCACCGAATTCCATTTCGGGGTATTCGTGCTGCTCGGGCTGCTCCTGGTCTACCGCGACGTGGGCGTGCTGCTGCTCGCGGCGGGGCTGTTCGCGGTGCATCATCTCGCGTTCGACCGGCTCCAGGCGCTGAACTTCATGGTGTTCTGCACCGAGAGCGCGAATCTGCCGCGCACGTTGCTGCATGCGGCCTATGTCGTCATGCAGACCGCCGTCGAGATGTTTCTCGCCCGGCGGCTGCGCGTCGCGGCCCTGGAGGCGGCGGAACTGTCGGCAATCGTCGGCCAGGTGGATCGCGGCGGCAGGATCTGCCTCGACGTCGGGCACATCCCGGTCACCGCGCCGATCGCGACCGTGCTCAAGTCCACCATTGCGAAGATGGAAATCGCCATGCGGGACGTCAGCGCCAGTGCCTCGGGCGTCGAACGGGCGGCAATGGAGATCGCCAGCGGCAACGCCGACCTGAGCCGGAGAACCGAAGTCCAGGCCGGCAGCCTGCAGGAAACCGCCGCCTCGATGGAAACGCTCGCGCGCATCGTGAAGCAGAACGCCGAACATGCCCAGGACGCGAGCCGGCTCGCCGACGCGGCTTCGACCGTGGCGCGCGAAGGCGGCGCCGTGGTCGCCCAGGTCGTCGATACCATGCAGGGGATCGCGCAGAGCGCGAAGGAGGTGGTCGACATCATCGGCGTCATCGAAGGGATCGCGTTCCAGACCAACATTCTCGCGTTGAACGCGGCGGTGGAGGCGGCGCGCGCCGGCGAGCACGGCCGCGGTTTCGCCGTCGTGGCGTCGGAAGTGCGCGGCCTCGCGCAACGCTCGGCCACGGCCGCCCGCGACATCAAGCATCTGATCGAGAGTTCCACCAGCCGCGTGGACAGCGGCACCGTGCTGGTCGATCAGGCTGGCACGACCATGCGGGAGGTGGTGGAGAGCGTCGGGCGCGTGACGCGCATCGTGGGGGACATCACCGGCGCCAGCCGTGAGCAGGCCACGGGCATTGCGCAGGTGCACGAGACCATCGTCCAGATGGACGAGATGACGCAGCACAATGCCGCGCTGGTCGAGCAGGCGGCTTCGGCCGCGGCGTCGCTGCACGAATCGGCGGAGGTCCTGCGCCAGGTCGTGAGCGCTTTCGGCAGTGGTGCCGGAGGGATGCGGGAATAGCGTGCGGAAGCCGGCCATGCGCCGCGCCGCCGCCATCCACCAGTTTCCCGCGACTTTCCGCGACCGGCCGGTCGGACGTCCGCTCAATGATGCGGGAAACGCCGCCGGCCGGCCGTTCCGCGGCACCCCCGGGCATGCCGGGGGTGCACGGCGCGGCGGCCTAGGCCCGCAGCGCGCCGAGCTCGGCCGCGCGCGCGTGGCGTGCGGCGGCGCCGTCCTGGCGGCCCGGCGTCAGCGCGTCGTACAGCGCGCTGGCAATCTCCTCGGCGCGCGCCGGCAGCACCGAGAGCAGCGTGTCGCTCAGGCCGTGGCTGCTCTGGCAGAAGCCTTGCAGGTAGACCGGCACCGCCAGCTCGGGCGCGGCCTGCACGCGATAGCTGCGGTCCACGGTGAAATCGCCCAGGTAGGGCGCCAGCGGCGCCAGCAGGCGGCGGTGGTTCTCGCGCTCGTAGCCGGTGGCCAGCACCACCGCGTCGTAGCGGCGCGTCTCGGTGGCTTCGCTGCCGGCGGGCGCGGTGTCGGCGATGGTCAGCTCGATGCCGGCCGGCGCCGCGTGGGCGGCCACCACCGTCTTGCAGGTCAGCAGGTTGACGCGGAACTGGCCGCTGACCTTCTGCCGGTACAGCAGCGCGTAGATGCGCTCGATCAGGTCGGCATCGATCACCGAGTAGTTGGTGTTCAGGTATGCCTGGATCAGCCGGTCGCGCCCGGCCTGGGCCTGCTCGTAGACCACGTCGGTATAGGCCGGCGCGAAGATCTCGTTGACGAACGGGCTGTCGTCGGCCGGCTTGAGCGCGGCGCCGCGCACGATCAGGTCGGCCTTCACGCCGGGGTAGCTGTCGTGCAGGTCGATGAAGGCCTCGGCCGCGCTCTGGCCGGCGCCGATCACGGCGATGCGCATGGGCTTGCCGCTGGCGCACGGCTGGCGGCCGATCCAGTCGAGGTAGCCGGAATGGTGGCACAGCCGCGCGTCGCCCCGCAGGCCGGCGAAGACCTCGGGAATGCGCGGCGTGCCGCCGGTGGACAGCACGATGGCGCGCGCGTCGCGCGCGCGCTCGCGGCCCGCGGCGTCGGTGGAGACCACGCGCACGCGCGTGATGGCGTCGCCGTGGCGCTCGGGCTCGATGCGGGCCACTTCTTCGCCGTAGCTGCACTGCTCGGCGAAGTGGCCGGCGGCCCAGCGCAGGTAGTCGTCGTACTCCAGCCGGCTCGGGTAGAACGTGCGCAGGTTGATGAAGTCCACCAGCCGCCCGTGGCGGTGCAGGTAGTTGACGAAGCTGTACGGGCTGGTGGGATTGCGCATCGACACCAGGTCCTTGAGGAAGGAGATCTGCATCTCGCTCTGCGCCACCAGCGTGTTGCCGTGCCAGTGGTAGGTGCGCTGCTTTTCCAGGAAATGGGCGTCGAGCGGGCGGCCCGCGCCGGCCTGTTCCTGCAGGGCGATGGCCAGCGCCAGGTTGGACGGCCCGAAGCCGATGCCGACCAGGTCGTGGACGGCGGTGGATGCGTCGCGTAGCGTCATGAGTTCGGTCCTTGATGGATGGGTCACGGAAAGCGCAGCGTGGCGGCGCGGATCAGGCGCCGGGCGTGCTGGCACTGGCGGGGGCGGGGTTGGCGGCGGGCAGCAGCAGGTGCTCGCCGAAGAAACGTTCGCGCAGCAGCATCACCAGCATGGCGCGCTTGTGCGGGAAATCGAATTCCTTGATCTTGGAGAAGCCGGCCTTGTCGAGGTTGGCGATCTGGCGCGCGTGGTCGGCGCGCGGCTCGCCGACGATGCGCTGGGTGCGCGCGTCGTCCAGGAACTGGTAGTGCTGGATGGCGGGGAACCACGCCGTCAGGAACGACTTGCCGCGGAACGCCGGCTCGCCGATCAGCACGTGCCAGCCGCGGTCGTGGTCCTGCGCGTCGTAGAACGGCGCGATGCGGTTCTCCCTGGCCCAGTACACCTCGAAGTAGCCGAACGGCTGGTCGTCGAACGCGGCGATCAGCGGCAGCATGTGCGGGTCGTCGAGCAGCCCCTGCAGGTAGGCGCGGTGCCTGGCCTCGTCGCCTTCCTCCTGCCAGAAGTAGGCCACGTCGGGATCGTTCATCCAGCGGTGCAGCAGCGGCAGGTCCTGTTCCAGCGTGGCCGCGCGCAGCGTCAGCGTCCGGCCCAGCCACGGGATGTGGCGCGCGTAGACCACGCCGCCCGGCTTGGGCGGGCGCAGCGGATGGCGGCGGCTGGCGGTGAGCGCGTAGCGCAGCGGGTAGGCGCCGGGCGTGGGCGCCATCCACAGTTCGGGCAACTGCCACAGCATCTCGGCCAGCGCCACCGTGCCGCGCGCGGCGTCCCGCACCAGCGCGCCGCGCTCAAGCAGCGCGCGCTCGCAGCCGCGCGCTTCCAGCTGCACGGGCAGCGCGCGCGGCGCGCCGTGGGCGAAGCAGGCATCCAGCGCGGCCAGCGTGGCGCGCGCCAGCGCGTCATCGTCCAGCGCGCTTTCGCGCAGGCGCAGCGTGCCGCCGTCGAAGGCGAAGCTGGCCAGCGTGGCGCCATCGCGCGACACGGTGAGCCGCGCGCCGTCGAAGCGGTTCTCGCAGCCGCCGTCCGGCTGCGCGGCGAAGGAGCGGAAGCGCGCGAAGGGTTTGACGGCGTCGGGCGTGGCGTCGGGTGTAATAGCGGGCGTTGCGGCGGAAGTCGGGGTCGACATGGCGAATCCTGGCGATGCGATTGAATGCGGTGCGATGCGGTCGGGGCCGGCGCGCGGCGGCGGCATGCCGCGCGCGCCTTCCCTACCGAGACGAGGCGCGCGCGCGCGAATTTAGTCCGGCCAGTCCGGCGGCCGGCGCGGTCAGGCCGCCCGCGCCACGGCGTCCGGCTCCGCGCCGGCCAGCCCGAACGCCTGCGCCAGCGCCCGCGCGATGTCGTCGTGCGCGTCTTCGGCCTCGCCGACGATATTGCCCATGCGCAGGAACTCGTGGACCATGCCCGGGTATTCGCGCAGCGTCACCGCCACGCCGGCCTCGGCCAGCTTGCGCGCATAGGCGCGGCCTTCGTCCAGCAGCGGATCGCACTCGGGCAGCACCAGCAGCGCCGGCGCCACGCCGCGGTGGTCGGGCGCCAGCAGCGGCGCGAAGCGCCAGTCGAGGCGGTCGCGCTCGTCGCGCAGGTACTGGCGGTAGAACCAGTCGATGGTCTCGCTGTCGAGCAGGTAGCCGTGGCCATAGCGCTGGTGCGAGGGCGTGTCCTGGCGCCCGCCCAGGCCCGGGTAGCACAGCACTTGCAGGCACGGCTGCGGCAGCGCCGGGTCGTCGCGCGCGGCCAGCGCCAGCATGGCGCCCAGGGTGCCGCCGGCGCTGTCGCCGCCGATGGCGATGCGCGCGGTGTCCAGCCCGAGCGCCGCGCCGTGCGCGCCGAGCCAGGCCAGCGCGTCCACCGCGTCGTCGGCGGCGCACGGGAAGCGGTGCTCGGGCGCCAGCCGGTAGGCCACCGACAGCACCGCGCACGGCGTGCGCGCGGCCAGCGAGCGGCACAGCGAATCGTGCGAGTCCAGGCTGCCCACGGTGAAGCCGCCGCTGTGGAAATGCAGCAGCACCGGCAGCGGCGGCCCCGCGTGCGTCGCGCGCGGCGCGAACAGCCGCGCGCCGATGTGGCCGCCGTCGCGCGTGGGCAGCGTCAGCGCTTCCACGCGCGCCAGCGGCACTGGCGGCAGGTCGAGCGCGCCGGACGCGTCGTCGAATTCGCGGCGCGCCCGGGCCGGCGTCAGGTGATGGATGGCGGGGCGCTTGCCGCTGGCGGTGGCGCTTTCCACCATGTCGAGCAGCGCTTCGAGGTCGGGATGCAGTGGCATGGGAAATCGGGTCCGTGGAATGGTGGAGCGGCGGCGCGGGCGCTCAGGCGGCCGGCGCCGCCAGGGCGTCGTGCCGATGCGCCGGCTGCGCCGGCGGGGCGGCCTGCGGCGCGGGCGTGCCGCCGTCGCGCGCGATCTGGCCGTTCTCGATCTTGATCACGCGGTCGGCCACGCCGAAGTAGCGGTCGTCGTGCGAGATCACCAGCACCGCCTTGCCCTGCGCGCGCAGCTCGGGCAGCACCTCGCGGTAGAAGATCTCCTTGAACAGCGGGTCCTGGTCGGCCGCCCATTCGTCGAGCACCAGCACCGGGCGCCGCTCCAGGCAGGCCACGATCAGCGCCAGCCGCTTGCGCTGGCCCTGCGACAGCGCCTGCGTGGTGAAGCGCCCGGCGCGCACGCTGACCTTGTGGCCGAGCTGGAAGCGCTCGATCAGGCGGTTGGCCAGCGCCTCGTCGCGCGGGTCGTGCGCCAGCAGGGTCTCGAACAGGTGGAAATCGGAGAACACCGCGGAGAACAGCGCGCGGTAGTCCGCCAGGTGGGCCGGGGCGACCGCCGCGCCGTTGTGGCGCGCCTCGCCGGCCAGCGCCGGGTAGAGCCCGGCCAGCAGCTTGGCCAGCGTGGTCTTGCCGCTGCCGTTGCCGCCCACCAGGAACACGATCTCGCCGGCGCGCAGCTCCAGGTCGAGCGGGCCCAGCGCGAAGAAGCTGTTCTCGGCCTCGTGGAAATAGCGGTGGCTGGCGCCGGCCAGCGCCACCGAGACGAACGGCGCCGCGGGCAGCGCGCGCGCGGGCGCTTCCGGCTCGGCGTCGGCGCCCAGCGCCTCGATGCGCGCGTAGGCCAGGCGCCCCATGCTCAGTGCCGGCAGCGCGTTGAGCAGCGACTCCAGCGGCGACATGATGTACAGGAACATGATGGTGAAGCCGGTCATCACCGCCGGCGCCAGCGGCGTGGCGCGCGGCATGAACAGCACGCCGCCGATCACCGCGAAGAACAGGAAGCTGCCGAAGCCCAGCGCCACGAAGAAGATCGACAGCCCGCGCGTGCGCGCGCCGCGCACCGCCTCCAGCGAGGCTTCCAGCCCGTCGCGCAGGAAGCTGTGCTGCTTGTCCTGGTTGAGCTTGAGCTCGCGCGCGCCCGCCACCAGCGCCTTGAACTGGCCATGCAGCGCGTCCTGCGCGGCGCTGGCCTGCTTCAGGTGCACCAGCGCGCGGCGGTGGTTGCGGTGGTAGAACCACGAGCCCGCCAGGATGATGGCGCAGGCCACGGCGAAGGTCTGCCACGACAGCCACGCCAGGTAGGCCAGGCAGCCCAGCACCACCATCGCGTTGGTCAGCACCACCGGGATCACCGACAGGCCGTTGGCCACGTGAGTGCTGTCGTCGGCCAGCGCGGCCTGCACGCGCGCGTTGCCGGTCTGCTCGATATGCGCGTAGGGCGCGCCGATGAAGCGCGCGCAGATCTGCGCGCGGATGCGCGCCAGCGCGCTCTGGCTGATCTGCACGAACAGCGTGGAGGCCAGCGTGCGGCACGCCAGCACGGCCAGCGCCAGCGCCGCGAACGGCAGCGCCAGCCGCGCGGCCTCGGCGCCCTGCGTGGCCAGCACGCGGTTGATGACCGCGATCATGCCCACCGAGCACAGGCCGGCGGCCAGGCTGGCTGCGGCGGCCAGGACGATGGTGAGGCGCAGCTTGCGCGGCAGGGAGGAGAGAAGCGTCATGGGGTCGCGGAGGTGGCGGAAGGTGGCGGGCACTGCTGGATAGACGTGCGGCGCGCGGCGAAAGTTAGCGGCGGCCGCGCATCGCCCGCGCGGCGGCGGCGCCTTAAATTTCCGGCGGCGCGCTTCGTCACGGTGACGTGGGCGGCCTTGCCGGCATGGCCGCGCCGTCACGTCAGGAGATCCGATGATTGCTTCGCTGGCCCCGTTCTTCGCCGGGGCCTTGCGCCCGTTCGGCGAGCGCGTGGGCGTGGCCGCCGCGCGGCCGGCAGCCCCGGCCGGCGGCGCGCCGTGGCAGGGCGCCTTCGGCCAGCCGCAGGCGCGCGACTGCCTCGCGCGGCAGGCGCGCGCGCTGGGCTGCGGCGACCTGCGCGCGCTGGCCGCCGCCTGGTTCCGCGACTACACGCTGGCGCTGCTGCCCAGCGCGCTGGTGGCGGCCGCGCTGCTGCGCCGGCAACTGCCGTTCGACGCGCCGCAGGCAATCTGGCACGGCGCGGCCGACGGCCTGCTGGCCTGCCTGCTGCTGCCGGACGAAGGCGAATGCCGGCAGGCGCCGCTGCCGGACCTGCTGGCGCCATTGGTGAACGCGCATCTGCCCGGCGTGGTGGCGGCGCTGTCGGCGGTGGCGAAGGTGTCGCCGCGCCTGCTGTGGTGCACGGGCGGGGTCGCCGCGGCCGGCGTGGCGCGGCAACTGGCCGCGCATCCGGCGCTGGGCGCGCCGGCGCGCGCGGAAGTGGCGGCGTGGATCGGCCAGGCGGTGTCGGACGGCGGCATCGCCAATCCGTACCACGGCGCCTTCCGGCCGGGCAGGGAACCCGGCACGCCGGGCGTGGCACCGCTGCGGCGCATCTGCTGCCTGAACCACCGGCTGCCCGGCGAGGGGCACTGCGGGACCTGTCCGCTGCCGCAGGCGCGCGCGGGGAAAATGGAAACCGTCGCGCAGACGGTCCCGGTGGCGGCCCGCTGATGCCGCGCCTGTCCGGCGTTATTCAGCGGCGCTATTCAGATTTCGGATCCTTCCACCTCATCGGCACCGGCATCGCCGCGCGCCGATACGCCTGCCGGCGCGCGGCGGCAGGCGCGGAACTGGCGCCACTGCCGCCACAGCAGCCGCGCGGTGACGCCGACCGGCACGGCCAGCCCCAGCCAGCACAGCCAGTCCCAGGCGCCGTCGCCGAAGATGCCCGCCGCCAGCCCGCCCAGCGAGAGCAGGCCGAGCAGGGCCGGCATCGGCCAGGTGTCGCGCATCAGGCGCCCGCCGTTGTGGTCGTTCACGTCCGTGTCCTTCATGCCTGGTCCCCCGAAAGCTGCGGCGGCTGCGGCTGCGGTGCGCGCGCGCCGGCGGCGCCGCGGCGCGGCCGCTTGAGCCAGAAGATGAAGCCGGTCACGGTGGCGCCGGCGGTGATGGCCGTGAGCAGCGCCCACAGCACCTGCAGCGGCCGCCCGGCGTAGTCGCCGAAATGGAACGGCGCCGACAGCAGCAGCACCTGCAGGTACCACGGCATGCCGCGCACCGCGGCCACCTTGCCGTCGCCGGCATCGACCAGCACGATGGCGTACACGCGCTTCTGCAGCTCGGTATGGCCGCGCAGCACCACGCCGTAGTGGCGGCCCGTGGAAAACTCGGTGCCGGGATAGAACACGAAGGCCGGGTCCTTGCCGGGCACCACGGCGCGGGCCGCGTCCAGCGCGCGGTCCACCGGCACCAGCGCGCCCGGCGCGGGGCCGGGCAGGGTGGCGATCAGGTGCTGCAGCTCGGTCTTCTGCCACAGGCCGATGATGAGCGGCGAGAACGACAGGAAGGTGCCGGTCAGCCCGACCACCAGCGCCCACACCATCACCACGATGCCGAACAGGTTGTGCAGGTCGGCCTGCACCACGCGCACCGGCTTGCCGAAGCGCAGCAGGCCGAAGGCCAGCTTGCGCATGAACGGGCCGTACAGCACCAGCCCGCTGACCAGGCTGGCCACCAGCAGCACGCCGATGAAGCCGATGAAGAACTGGCCCGGCAGGCCCAGGAACAGGTTCAGGTGCAGCTTGAGGATGAAGCCGCTGAAGGTCTCGCCGGGCGGGCCGGGCTTGCGCGTGGCGCCGGTGGCGGCGTCGAACTGGACGGTGGCGCCGTTGCGCAGCCTGGGCTCGCCGGGCGGGCCGACGCGCACGCCCACGGCGTCGGGGTCGTCGTCGCTGAACGAGACCGACTTGGGCGCCCAGCCGGGCCTGGCGGCGCGCGCCGCGTCCACCAGCGCCTGCAGCGGCGGGCGCGGCGCGCTGGCCCCCGCGCCGCGCTCGGCCGCCACGCTGCCGTGGTGGTCCTGGCCCAGCATGGCATCGATGTCTTCATGGAAGATCAGCAGCAGGCCGGTCACGCACAGCACCAGCAGGTTCAGCGTGCACAGCAGGCTGGTCCAGCGGTGGATGGCGTACCAGATGCGCAGCGTAGGCGCTTTCATGGGGGTCCTTTCTTATGCGTGCCGGTGCGCTGCCGCCGGCCCGTCCGTCGCCGGGCGGGCCGCGCGGTGCTTACCAGCGGTAGCTCAACGTGCCCACCACGGTGCGGTTGCGGCCGTAATAGCAGTTGGTGGCGCTGTCGCAGGCCGCCACGTAGGTCTTGTTGAACAGGTTGTTGACGTTCACGCGCAGCGTGTAGTGCTTGGCGATGGTGTAGCTGGCCGCCAGGTCGACCAGCGTGAACGACGGCACCGAAATCGTGTTGGTGGCATCGAAGCTGCCGCCCACGTAGCGCACGCCGCCGCCCAGCCACACGCCGGCCAGCGGGCCGCCGGAGAGGCGGTAGTCGGCCCACAGCGAAGCCATGTGCTTGGCCACGTAGGGCGGCACCTTGCCGGCATTGGGCGCGCCCGGGCCGGCCTTGGTCACTTCGGCATCGGTGTAGGTGTAGGACGCCAGCACGTTGAAGTTCGACGTCACCGCCCAGGTGCCTTCCAGCTCGATGCCGCGCGAGCTCACCTCGCCGATCTGCGAATAGAAGCCGTTGACCGGCGCGGTGGTCAGCACGTTGCGCTGGGTCAGGTCGAACAGCGAGATCTGCGCGAAGCTGCGCGAGTTGGCGGGCTGCCACTTGACGCCGGCCTCGTACTGGCGGCCGGTGGTGGGCTCGGGCGTGCCGCCGCCATAGATCAGCGTGCTGATGGCGGGCTCGAACGAGGTCGAGTAGCTGACGTACGGCGACAGGCCGAACGGACCTTCGTACAGCAGGCCGGCGCGGCCGGTGAAGCGGCCATCGTCGGTCTTGGTGGTGGAGGTGGCGTTGGTGGCGATGGTGCGCGTGTCGGTGTTGACCTTGGCCTTGTCGTAGCGGCCCGCCAGCTGCACCACGAAGCGCTTGTCGATCTTGACCTGGTCCTGCAGGTAGAAGCCGACCTGGTCGCGCGTGGTGTCGGTGTCGGTCTGGTAGGCCGGGCGCACGAAGTTGCCGTAGACCGGGTTGAACACGTTGAGCGCCGGCTCGTTGGCGCTCTGGCCGAACAGGCGGTCGAAGGTGGAGCGCTGGTAGTCCACGCCCACCAGGAAGGTGTGGTCGAAGATGCCGTGCGAGAGCTTGACCTGGGCCTGGTTGTCGATCGTAAACAGGCTGTACGACTCGTTCGAGATCAGGCCGATGCGGCGCAGGTTGAACGGGCCGGTGGTGTAGTTGGTCAGGCCGCCGTTGCCGCCGATGTCCTCGTAGCTCACGTGCAGGTGGGCGTAGCGCAGCTTCTGGCGCACCGTCAGCACGTCGTTGAAGCGGTGCGAGAACTCGTAGCCGACCATGTACTGCTCGCGCTTGAACAGGTCGAAGTCCGGCTCGCCGGTAAACAGGTCGGTGGGGATGCGCTGGCCGTTGCCGAGCCGGCTGACCGTGCCCACCGCGGGCAGGAAGTTGCCGCTGTTGCCCGAGCGGTCCTTGTAGGCCTGCGCGTAGAGCGTGAAGTTGGTGGCGTCGGTCGGGCGCCAGGTGATCTGCGGCGAGATGAACAGGCGGTTGTCGTCCACGTGCGGGGTCTGCGTGCCGCTGTCGCGCGCCAGCGCGGTGACGCGGTACAGCAGCTTGCCGTCCTGGTCGATCGGGCCGGTGAAGTCGCCGGAGACTTCCTTGCGCGCGTTGTTGCCCACGCTCACGTTGAGCTCGTGCTCCGGGGTGTCCTGCGGGCGCTTGCTGACCTGGTTGATCATGCCGCCCGGCGAGCTCTGGCCGTACAGCACCGACGCCGGCCCGCGCACGATGTCGATGCGCTCCAGGCTGTAGGGCTCCAGCTCCCAGCCGCCGTAGCCGCCGGAGTGGGGCAGCTTCAGGCCGTCCCAGTACTGGCCCTGCTGCGAGGCCAGGAAGCCGCGGATCAGGTAGTTGCCGCGGCGCGTGTCGTAGATCGGCTCGGTGCGCACGCCGGCGGTGTAGCGCAACGCTTCCTCGACCCGCTCCGCGCCCTGGGCGCGGATCTGGTCGGACGTCACCACGCTGATGGACTGCGGCGTCTCGGCGATGGTCGCGTCGGTCTTGGTGGCCGACACCGTGTTCCTGGCCCCGTAGACCGGCGCGGCGGCGCTGTCGGCGCGCACGCTGACCGCCGGCAACTGCGCCTCGCCCGAGGCTGCCGTGGTGGTGGCGCCGGACTGCGCGTGCGCCATCTGCGCCGATACCGCCAAGGCCAGCGCGCTCAGCGCAAGATGTCGGTGATTGGCCTGCGCCCTGCGCGACCCGACCGATTTGCCCGTTTTCATGTTTCTCCCCTAAGTCAAAAATCATCGCGGCGGCGGCGCGCGGCGCCGCGTGTTCCGCGATGGCGAAGCAGCACGCCACACGGCGCGCAAAACCCGCTGGAGGGCCGGGCCCGCGCCTGGCGGCCGGGCGGCCCGACAGATGGGCACGCCCCGGCGGGCCGGGCCGGTTCTGCGGCGGCGCGGCCTGCGGGTGGTCCCTGGAATTCCGTGATGGCCGCGATTGGCGATGGGGAGCCGGTGCGGCCCGCCCCGACGGCGCCGGCCCGCCTGCGAGGCAGGGCGGGCCGGTCCGGTGGCGCCTTGGCGCCGGGCGGTCATATCGACCGCAATTCTAAATGCAAATCATTAGTATTCGCATCCGAATTTTCGTTTTTACCCTACTCCGTCAGCAGGGTTGTGGTTTGCATGCCATTGCCCGCGCCGCCGGCAGTGGCATTGCCGGGGGCCTGCCGGTCCGGCGCCAGCGCGGCCAGCGCCTCGACCAGGCGGGCATCGCGCACGATGGCGTGATGGTCCACGCCGTCCAGCACGGCCTCGCGCAGCGGCGCGCCCTGCCATTGCGCCAGCCGCGCGGCGGCCCCGGCGCGGCCGGCGCGCCACCACACCGCCAGCGGCGCGCGCACCGGCGGCAGCGCGCGCAGCGCCCCGGCCAGCGTGCCCAGGCGGTGGGCCGCCAGGAACATCTGCGCCAGCTCGTCGGCGCCCAGCGCCTGCTGCCGCGCCGGCGCGCCGGCCATCAGCGGCGCCAGCAGGGCGCGCACGGCCGCGGCGTCCGGCTCCGCGTCCATGTCCACGTCCGCGCTGGCCGGCATCGGCAGCGGCGGCGCGTGCGGCAGCATGCGGCGGGCAAAATCGGCCAGCGCGGCCCGCCAGCGCGGCGCCGGCGCCGTGGCGCCGGCATCCGGCTGCGGCACGAACGGATCGACCAGCACCAGCCACTGCACCTGCTGGCCCTGCGCCTCCAGCTCGCGCGCCATCAGCGTGGCCAGCGTGGCGCCGAGCGACCAGCCCAGCAGCAGGTAAGGCCCCTGCGGCCGCGCCGCGCGCAGTTCGCGCACGTAGTCGCGCGCCATCGCCTCCAGCGAGGCGTCGCGCCAGTCCGGGTCCAGCAGCATGCGCGACTGCAGGCCGTAGACGGCGCGCCCGGCGCCGAGGCGGCGTGCGATCTCGTCGTAGTCGAACAGCGTGCCCAGCGCCGCGTGGACGCAGCACAGCGGCGCCGGCGCGGCGCCGGCCGGGCCTTGCGCCAGCACGCGCAGCGCGGCCGGCGGCGTGGCGCCGGCCACCGGCGCGGCGGCGGCGTCCGGCAGCAGCTCGCCGATGGTCGGCGTGCGCATCAGGTCGCGCAGCTTCAGCGCCAGCCCCAGCGCCTTGTTGGCGCGCACGCGCGAAATCACCTTGAGGCTCAGCAGCGAGTCGCCGCCCAGCTCGAAGAAATGGTCGTCCAGCCCGACCCGCTCCACGCCCAGCACCTCCTGCCATACCTGCGCCAGCCAGCGCTGTGCCTCCGTGCGCGGCGCCACGTAGGGCCGCTCGCCCTCGGCGGCGGGCGTGGGCAGGGCGCGGCGGTCTAGCTTGCCGTTGGGTGTGAGGGGCAGCGCGGCGAGCGCGACGAAGGCGGCGGGGACCATGTAGTCGGGCAGTTGCGCGGCCAGCGCCGCGCGCAACGACGCCACATCCACGATGCAACCTTCTGCCGGCACCACGTAGGCAGCGAGTCGGGCACCGTTCGGGCCGTCGACGGCGATCACTGCGGCATTGGCCACGCCGTCCTGCGCCAGCAAGCGCGCCTCGATCTCGCCCGGCTCGATGCGGAAGCCGCGGATCTTGAGTTGCTGGTCGATGCGTCCCAGGTATTCGAGCTGGCCGTCCGGCAGCCAGCGCGCGAGGTCGCCGCTGCGGTAGAGGCGCGCGCCGCCGTCGGAGAACGGATCGGGCACGAAGCGCTCGGCGGTCATGCCGGGCCGGTTCAGGTAGCCGCGCGCGAGGCCCTCGCTACCGAGATACAACTCCCCGGCCACGCCGGGCGGCACGAGGTTGAGCTCGGCATCGAGCAGATAGGCGCAGCGCGCGCCGACCGGGCGGCCGATCGGGGCGTAGGTGCCGGCGAAGTCGGCCTCCGCGCTGTCGGCACGCACCTTCCACACCATCGGCGTGACCACCGTTTCGGTCGGGCCATAACCGTTGATGAAGGTGCGCGGCGCCAGCGCGCGGCGCGCCAGTTCGAAGACCGGCCGCGGCATGGCCTCGCCACCGAAGGAGTAGAGCGAGACCTCGGGCCGCTGACCGCTCTGCGCGCACCATTCGGCAAGCTGCTTCAGGTAGGCGGGCGGGAAGCCGGCGTTGGTGACGCGATGGCGGATCAGGGCATCGCAGGTCTGCTCGGGCGTCCACAGCGTATCGTCACGCAGGACCAGAGATCCGCCGCAGGCGAGCGCGCACAGCCAGCGTTCATGCGCGCCATCGAAGGCGAAGGACAGGAAATGGAGCTCGCGCGAATGCGCACCCATTTCGTAGGCGTCGATGGTAGCGGCCACGTGCATGGCAAGCGGTCCGTGGGAGACGCACACGCCTTTCGGCTGGCCGGTGGAACCGGAGGTATAGATCAGATAGGCAAGCTGATCGCGGTGCACCGGCTGTTCAGGCAGCGCGGGGATATTGTCGGGCACCATGTCGAGCGTCAGCACCGGCAGCGAAGCGGGCGCGGGCAGCGTATCGAGCAAGGCGGTCTCGGTGACGAGCAGCGCAATGGCGCTGTCGCCGAACAGGTACGCCAGCCGTTCGGGCGGATAAGCCGGATCGAACGGCACGTAAGCCGCGCCGCTGCGCATGACGGCGAGCAGGGCGACGAGGATGTCGGGCGAGCGGGACAGCGCGATGCCGACGCGGTTCTCGGCACCGATGCCGCGTGCGTGGAGCACGGCGGCGAGGCGGTCGGCGCGGGCGAGCAGTTCGCCGTAGCGCAGGGTCTGGTCGCCGCAGATCACGGCGATGGCGTCGGGCCTTGCGGCGGCATGGCGGGCGATGTGCTGGTGCACGGCGAGGCCATCGGCGGGCGGCGCTTCTCCCTGGCCCAGCGCCAGCAGCTCGGCGGACGCCCGCGGGGCCAGCAGGCCCAGCGAGCCGAGCGCCTGCCCGGGCCGCGTGCTGATGGCTTCCAGCAGCGCCAGCAGCTGCGCGCGGATGCGCTCGACCTGGGCCTCGTCGAAGGCGCGCCGCATATAGGTGAAGCCCAGCCGCAGCGTCTGCCGCAGGCTCACTTCCACGTCCATCTCGTATTCGGTCAGGCCGGTGCTGGCGCGCGTCTCGATGGCCAGGCCGCTGCGCGCGGCCGGGG
The DNA here is from genome assembly GCF_058789195.1 of Cupriavidus sp. FW216-B1. Classification (NCBI taxonomy): domain Bacteria; kingdom Pseudomonadati; phylum Pseudomonadota; class Betaproteobacteria; order Burkholderiales; family Burkholderiaceae; genus Cupriavidus; species Cupriavidus sp. FW216-B1. The sequence continues at coordinate 160,615 of NZ_JBYTEL010000001.1, forward strand.
CCAGCGCGTCTTCCAGCGGGAAGTTCTCGAACACCAGGATGCTGTCGAACAGCCGCTGTCCGGGCTGGCCGCCCCAGCGCTGGATGTCGGACAGCGGCGTGTGCTCGTGCTCGCGCGCGGCCAGGTTGAAGCCCTGCAGCTCGCGCAGCCAGTCGCCCACGGCCTGCTCGGGGCGCGGCGCGGCGATCACCGGCAGGGTGTTGATGAACAGGCCCAGCATCTGCTGCGAGCCGGGCAGCTCCGCCGGGCGCCCGGCCACGGTGGCGCCGAACGCCACGCGGCGCTGGCCCGTATAGCGCTGCAACAGCAGCAGCCACGCGGCCTGCACCAGCGTGTTGACGGTGACTTTCTGCGCGCGCGCGAAGGCCGCCAGCCGCGCCGTCTGCGCGGTGTCGCATTCGTGCTGCAGGAGCCCGTAGCCGCTGCCGGCATCGGGCGCGGGCACGGCCTCGGCCAGCCGCGTCGGCGTGTCGAAGCCGCGCAGCTGCGCGCTCCAGAACGCCTGCGCCGCGCCGGCATCGCGGCCTTGCAGCCAGCCGATGTAGTCGGCGAAGCGGTCGGCGGCGGCGGGCACCGCCTCGCCGGCATAGTGGCGCAGCACCTCGCCCAGCAGTTGCGCGGTGCTCCAGCCGTCGAGCAGCAGGTGGTGCACGGTCCAGACCAGGTGATGGCGGCGCGGGCCGGTGCGGATCAGCGCCAGGCGCATCAGCGGCGGGCGCTCGAGGTCGAAGCCGCGCGCGAGATCGTCGGCGGCGAAGCGGTCGAGCGCCGGCTCGCAACCGGCGGCGCGCGCGGACCAGTCCTCGTGCGTGACCGGCAGTTCCACTTCGCGCGCGACCCATTGCAGCGGCTGCTCGCCGCGCTGCAGGAAGCCGCTGCGCAGCGTGTCGTGGCGCGCCAGCGCCGCGCGCCAGGCCAGCGCGAAGCGCGCCGCGTCCAGCCCGTCGATGTCCACCCGCAACTGGTTCACGTAGGCGCCGCCGCCATCGGCCGCGCTGGCGCTGTGGTAGAGCATGCCGGCCTGCATCGGCGAGAGCGGATACAGGTCTTCCACCTCGGCGGGCGCCAGCCCCTGCGCCTGCAATGCGTCGAGCTGGTCCTGCCGCAGGCCCGCCAGCGGAAAGTCCTCGCTGCGCAGGCGCGTGCGCGGCGCGGCCGCGCGCGGCGCCGGTTGCGCGCTGGCGGCCGGCATGGCCAGCGGCACCAGTGCCGCCGCCACCGCGGCCAGCGTCTGCTGCTCGAACAGCTGCTTGGGCGTGAGCAGCCAGCCGGCGCCGCGCATCCTGGCCACGATCTGCAGGCTCAGGATGGAATCGCCGCCCAGCTCGAAGAAATTGTCGGCGCGGCCCACGCGCGCCACCTTCAGCACCCGCGCCCAGGCCTCGGCCAGTTGCGTCTCGGCGGCGCCGGCGGGCGGCGCGAAGGCGGCGCTGCCGGCGAACTCCGGCGACGGCAGCGCGCGCCGGTCCAGCTTGCCGTTGGCGCTGACCGGCATCGCCTCCAGCACCAGCAGCGCGGCGGGCACCATGTAGTCCGGCAGCGCCTGCGCCAGCCACGCGCGCAGTTCGGCCACGTCCGGGCTGGCGCCGGCGGCGCCGACCACGTAGGCGGCCAGCCGCGCCGGACCTTCGCCGGCCGGCGCCACCACCACCGCCTCGCGCACGCCCGGGTGGGCCAGCAGGCGCGCCTCGATCTCGCCCAGCTCGATGCGCAGGCCGCGGATCTTGACCTGATGGTCCAGCCGCCCCAGGTACGCGATCTGTCCGTCCGCGCGGCGGCGCGCCAGGTCGCCGGTGCGGTACAGGCGCTCGCCCGTCGCGCCATGCGGATCGGCGACGAAGCGCTCGGCGGTCAGCGCGGCGCGGCCCAGGTAGCCGCGCGCCAGCCCCGCGCCGCCGAGGTAGAGCTCGCCGGCCACGCCGTCGGGCAGCGGATGCAGCGCGCCGTCCAGCACGTGGGCGTCGACATTGGCGATGGGGCTGCCGATCGGCACCGCGCTGCCGCCGTCGTCGCGGCAGGTCCAGTGCGTGACGTCGATGGCGGCCTCGGTCGGCCCGTACAGGTTGTGCAGACCGGCGTACGGCAGCAGCGTCATGGCGCGCCGCGCCAGCGCCGCCGGCAGCGCCTCGCCGCTGCACACGATGTGGCGCAGCGTGGCGCACGAGGCCGCCACCTCGTCGTGGGCGACGAAGGCCTGCAGCATGGCCGGCACGAAATGCAGCGTGGTCACGCCGTGGCGCGCGATCAGCGCGGCGATGCGCGCCGGGTCGCGATGGTCGCCGGGCGCGGCCAGCACCAGCCGCGCGCCGGTCATCAGCGGCCAGAAGAACTCCCACACCGAGACGTCGAAGCTGAACGGCGTTTTCTGCAGCACCGTGTCGCGCGCGCCGAGGCCGTATTGCGCCTGCATCCACCACAGCCGGTTGTGCAGCGCGCCGTGGCGGTTGCCCACGCCCTTGGGGCGGCCGGTGGAGCCGGAGGTGTAGATCACGTAGGCGAGGTGGTCGGGCAGCAGTACCGGCGCGGGGTCGTGGTCTGCGCCATCGGTTTCCTGCACAGGCTGCGTCAGGTCGATTACCTCGACCGCGCGCGGCGGCGTCGGCAGCAGGTCGGCGCGCTGCGCCAGCAGCAGGGCCACGCCGCTGTCGCCGATCATGTAGGCGAGGCGCTCGGCGGGGTAGTCGGGATCGAACGGCACGTAGGCGCCGCCGGCCTTGAGGATGGCGAGCAGGGCGACGACCATCTCGACGGAACGCTCGGCCAGCACGCCGACCGGCACGTCGGGCCCCACGCCCCGCGCGATCAGGCGATGGGCGAGGCGGTTGGCGCGGCGGTTCAGCTCGGCGTAGCCAAGCTGCCGCGCGCCGAAGACCAGCGCAACGGCCTCGGGATGAGACGCGGCGCGCGCCTCGAACAGGCGGTGCACCGGCACCGGCGCCGGATAGGGCTGCGGGTTGCGGCCAAGCGTCAGCAGCGCGGGCCGTTCGGCGGGCGCCACCAGCGAGATGCCGCCGAGCAGCCGCGCCGCATCCTCGCTCATCTGCGCCATCACGGTCAGCAGCGCGCGCGAGAGGTCGGCGGCATGCGGCTCGCCCAGCAAGGCGCGGTCGAAGCGGCAGGTCAGACGCAGCGTGTCGGTGTGGGCCAGCACCAGCGTCAGCGGATAGTTGGTCTCGGCGCGGTTGCGCACGTCGGAGAACGCCAGCCCGCCCGGCGCGCGGCGCAGCGCGGCGTCCACCGGGTAGTTCTCGAAGACGAGGATGGCGTCGAACAGCGCTTGCCCGCCTTGTCCGGCCCAGCGCTGGATTTCGTAGAGCGGCGTGTGTTCGTGCTCGCGCGTGGCGAGGTTGAGGGCCTGCACCTCGCGCAGCCAGTCGCCGACGGCTTGCTCGGGGCGCGGCGTGGCAATCACCGGCAGCGTGTTGATGAACAGGCCCAGCATCTGTTGCGAGCCGGGCAGGTCCGCCGGGCGCCCGGCGACGGTGGCGCCGAAAGCTACGCAGTCCTGTCCGGTATAGCGTTGCAGCAACAACAGCCACGCGGCTTGCACGAGGGTGTTGAGCGTGACCTTCTGCGCGCGGGCGAATGCCGCCAGCGCGGCGGTGCGGTCGGCATCGAGCGTGTGATGCTGCTCGGCATGGCCCTCGCCATGTTCGGGCGCGGGCAGCGCGGCCATCAGCCGTGTCGGGGTATCGAGCGCGGCCAGTTGCGCGGACCAGAAGGCGCGGCTCGCGTCGGCGTCGCGGCCTTGCAGCCAGCCGATGTAGTCGGCGAAGCGGCCGCCCGTGGCGGGCAGGGTTTCGCCGGCGTAGTGGCGCAGGACTTCACCGAGCAACTGGGACGTGCTCCAGCCATCGAGCAGCAGATGGTGGACGGTCCAGAGCAGGTGATGGCGACTGGCGCCGGTGCGGATCAGCGCGACGCGCATCAGCGGCGGGCGTTCGAGGTCGAAACCTTGCGCCAGTTGATCGACGGCAAGCTGGTCGAGATCACGCTGGCATTGAGCGGCATCGCGGTCCGACCAGTCCTCCATGACGACCGGCAGCGTGACATGGCGCGCGACCCATTGCAGCGGCTGCTCGCCGCGGTGCAGGAAGCCGCAACGCAGGCTGTCATGGCGCGCGAGCGCGGCATGCCACGCGGCGGCGAAACGCGTGGCATCGAGGCCGTCGATGTCGACGCGCAACTGGTTGGTGTAGGCGCTGCCGGCTGGGGCATAGACGCTGTGGAACAGCATGCCGGCCTGCATGGGCGAGAGCGGATAGAGATCCTGCACCTGTGCCGGATCGAGGCCGAGGCCATCAAGCTGCGCCTGCGACAGCCGCGCGAGCGGGAAATCGGACGGCGTGAAGCCGGCGGCTTCGTTCGACGCGCAATGCGCGATGACGGCAAGCAGTTCGGCGCGGTAGTCCTCGGCCAGCCGCTGCACGGTGGCGTGCCTGTGCCGCGCGCGGCTGAAGGCAAAGGACAGACGCAGCTCGCCGCCATGCACCTGCCCGCTGACCGACAGCGGATGCGACAGTGGCGCGCTGGCATCCTGGCTGGCGCCGGTGTTGCCGAAAGCGGGTTGCCACGGCGCGCCTTCGGCCAGGCTGGCGTCGAACTGGCCGAGGTAGTTGAACACGACCTCGGGCTTGGGCAGGGCCGCGATGACGGCTTGCTGTTCGGCGGTGCCGAAGCGGCGCAGCAGGCCGAAGCCGATGCCCTCGCCGGGCACGGCGCGCAATTGTTCCTTGACGGCCTTGATCGCGTCCGGCAGCATGCCGGCGCCGTCGAGCGCAACGGGGAACAGCGTGGTGAACCAGCCCACGGTGCGGCTCAGGTCGAGCGCATCATCGACGCCGGCCACGCGGCCGTGGCTTTCGAGGTCGATCAACGTCCGCGCGTTGCCGCTCCAGCGCGACAGCACGCGCGCAAGCGCGGTCAGCAGCAGGTCGTTGATGCGGGTGCGGTAGGCGGCGGGCGCGTGCTGGAGCAGCGCTTGCGTGGCGTCGGCGGGCAGCGTCAGCGTGAGGCTGTCGCGTTCGGCGACGGTGAGCGAGCCGCTCGGATCGTCGCAAGGCAATTCGGCGGCTGTGCCGGACAGGGCCAGCCAATGCGGCAGCTCATCCGCGCGCGATGCCGTATTCCGGCGCAGTGCTTCCGACCAGCGCTGGCAGGACGCCGTGCGCGCGGGCAGCGCGGCCGGCTGGCCGGAGCGGCGCTGCCGGTAGGCGGTCAGCAGGTCTTCGATCAGGATGCGCCAGGACACGCCATCGATCACAAGATGGTGAACCACCAGCAGCAGTTGCCATTGACCCGCCGCGCCGTGCAGCGCGACGGCGCGCAGCAGCGGTCCGTGCGCGAGATCGAGGCTGCGCTGTGCCGCTTCGCAATGGGCAATGCGTTCGGCCTCGTTCGGGAATTCGCGCACCCACAGCAAGTCCGGCGCGGTTTCCGCATCTGCATAGGTCTGGACCCAGGCACCATCCGCCTGCGAGAACCGCAGCCGCAGCGCATCGTGGTGCGCCACCAGATCGCCCAACGCCAGCGACAGCGCCGCCGTATCGGGTGCCTCGCGGCAATCGAGCAGCACGGATTGGTTCCAGTGCCCGCGGCGTTCCATCGGCATGGCGAAGAAATCCGCCTGGATCGGCAGCAGCGGCACGGCGCCGGTTGGCACGGCTTCTTCGGCCGCGCCATCGCGCGGCAGCGGCTGCGCGACCGTGGCGAGCTCGGCCAGCGTCTGCCGCTCGAACAACTGGCGCGGCGTCAGCAGCCAGCCGGCGGCGCGGGCGCGCGCGACGATCTGCAGGCTGAGGATGGAGTCGCCGCCCAGCTCGAAGAAATTGTCGGCGCGGCCCACGCGCGGCAGGCCGAGCACCTCGGCCCAGATGGCGGCAAGCGCGGTTTCCGCCTCGCCCGCGGGCGCGACGAATGCCTGCGTGCCGCCGAACTCGGGCGCAGGCAGCGCATGGCGGTTGAGCTTGCCGTTGGGCGTGAGCGGCAGCGCGGCGAGCACGACGAAGGCGGCGGGGACCATGTAGTCGGGCAGTTGCGCGGCCAGTGCCGCGCGCAACGACGCCACATCCACGACGCAACCCTCTGCCGGCACCACGTAGGCAGCCAGCCTCGCGCCGGTCGGACCCTCCACCGCGATCACCGCTGCATTGGCGATACCCGCCTGCGCCAGCAAACGCGCCTCGATCTCGCCCGGCTCGATGCGGAAGCCGCGGATCTTGAGTTGCTGGTCGATGCGTCCCAGGTATTCGAGCTGGCCGTCCGGCAGCCAGCGCGCGAGGTCGCCGCTGCGGTAGAGGCGCGCGCCGCCGTCGGAGAACGGATCGGGCACGAAGCGCTCCGCAGTGAGGCCGGGCCGGTTCAGGTAGCCGCGCGCGAGGCCGTCGCCGCCCACGTACAGTTCGCCCGCCACGCCCGGCGGCACCGGGTTGAGGCTGGCGTCGAGCACGCGCACGCCCAGGTCGGGAATGCACTCGCCGATGGGGCTGCGCGCGCCGTGGCGCGGATCGAGATCGGCCAGCGTGACGGGGCGGAAGGTCACGTGCACCGTGGTTTCGGTGATGCCGTACATATTGACGAGGCGCGGCGCGGCGTCGCCGAAGCGCTCCAGCCAGGGCCGCAGCGCCTGCGGCTCGAGCGCCTCGCCGCCGAAGATCACGTGGCGCAGCGCCAGCGGCTGCGCGCAGGCCTCGGGCTGGGCCAGCAGCGCGCGGAACGCGGACGGGGTCTGGTTGAGCACGGTGACGCGCTCGCGCCGCAGCAGCGCGAGGAAGTCCTGCGGCGCGCGGCTGACCAGGAACGGCACGATCACCAACTGGCCGCCGTGGCACAGCGCGCCGAAGATTTCCCATACGGAAAAATCGAAGGCGTAGGAGTGGAACAGGGTCCAGACATCGTCTTGGCCGAAGCCGAACCAGTCCTGCGTGGCGGCCAGCAGGCGCGACAGGTTGCCGTGCTGCAATTGCGCGCCCTTGGGGCGGCCGGTGGAGCCGGAGGTGTAGATCACGTAGGCGAGATGGTCGGACCGCACCGGCACGTCCGGCGCGTGTTCGGGCCAGTCCGCGCGCTCCGCTTCGGCGGCGTCGAGCAGCACCACCGGCAGGCCGGCGCGCCGCGGCAGCAGGTCTTGCAGCGCGGGCTGGGCGAGCAGCGCGGCGATGCCGCTGTCGTCGAACAGGTAGGCCAGCCGCTCGGCCGGATAGGCGGGGTCGAACGGCACGTAGGCGCCGCCGGCCTTGAGGATGGCCAGCAGGCCGACGATCATCTCGGGCGAGCGCTCGGCGGCGATGCCCACGCGCACTTCCGGGCCCACGCCGAGCGCGATCAGGCGGTGCGCGAGGCGGTTGGCGCGGCGTTCCAGCTCGCCGTAGCTGATGGTGGCGTCGCCGTGGCGCAGCGCCACCGCGTCGGGGCGGGCCTCGGCCTGACGCTGGATCAGGCGGTGCGCGGGCGCGAGGCCGGCAAAGCGGCGCCGCGGCTGGCCGGCGGCGTGCTGCATGGCGAGCGCGGCGCGGTCGTCGGCATGGCCGTCCGCGTCCAGCAGCGGCGTGGCGGTCAGCGGCAGTTCGGGATGGCGCAGCATGCCGTCGAGCTGCGCGACGTAGTGGCGGGCCAGGCGCTGCGCGGTGGCGGCGTCGAACAGCGCGCTGTCGTATTCGAGGCTGATGTGGATGCTGTCTGCGTGCGTCCCGGCGTGTGTCCCGGCGTGCGTTTCGACGTCGAGGATCAGGTCGAACTTGGCGCCGGTCTCGCGGGCCTCGATGGCCTCGGTGCGCAGGCCCGGCAGCGCGAATGCCTGCGTGCCGGCGCCGGCGCGCAGGTTGAACATGACCTGGAACAGCGGGCTGCGGCCGGCGTCGCGCGGCACCTGCATGCTGTCGAGCAGCACCTCGAACGGCAGTTCGGCGTTGGCTAGCGCGCCCAGCGCGTCGGCGCGCACGCGCTCGCACAGCGCGCCGGCGCTGACGCCGGGCCCGGTGCGTGAGCGGTAGACGTGGGTGTTGGCGAAGAAGCCGACCACGTCGTCCAGCCCCGGCTCGCCGCGTCCCGCGTGCGGCACGCCGATGGCGAAATCGTGCTGGCCGGCATGGCGCGCGAGCAGCGCCTGCCAGGCGGCCAGCATCACCACGAACGGCGTGCAGCGCCGGGCCACGCAGAACGCGCGCACGGCGCCGGCCAGCGCGGGCGGCAGCGCCATGTCGACGCGGCGCGCGAGGTGCCGCGCGGCCGGCGCGCCGTGCGGCCGGTCGACCGGCAGTTGCAGCGCGGGGACGTGGCTGCCCAGGCTGGCCTGCCACCACGCGCGCTGCGCGTCGAGCGCGCCGCTGTCGAGCCGTTCGCGCTGGCGGCGCGCGTGGGCGGCGAAGGTGGCGGCGGGCGGCGGCAGTTGCACCTCCGCGCCGGACGCCGCCTGCGCATAGGCGGTGGCGAGGTCGCGCGCGATCACGGCGTTGGAGACCGCGTCGGAGACGATGTGGTGCAGCGACAGCAGCAGCACGTGCTCGTCGTCGGCGCGGGCCAGCAGCGTGGCGCGCAGCAGCGGCGCGCGGCACAGGTCGAAGGCGCGCGCGGCCTCGGCGTCGATGCGCGCGCGCAGCGCGGCTTCGCCGGCGGCGAGCGGCTCGTGGCCCAGCGCGAACGGCGGCGCGCGCTCCACCACCTGCCGCGGCGGCTGGCCCGGCGCGCCGTCGGCGGCGAAGCGGGTGCGCAGCGCGGGATGGCGGTCGACCACGGCGCGCAGCGCGGCGGCCAGCGCGGCGCGGTCGAGCCGGCCATGCAGGCGGAACGCGCGGGTCTGGTTGTAGGCGGTGCTGCCGGGCTCGTATTGCAGCAGGAACCAGAGCCGCTGCTGGGAGAAAGACATGGGGGACATGGGCGACGGCAAGGCGCCGCCATCGCCGCTGTCATCGCCGCTGTCATTGTCGGCAGCGGCCTGTTCGGCCTCGTCTTCCAGCAGCAGCGCCAGCAGCGCGGCGTCCTGCTGGCGGGTCGGGGATTGCGTCATGGGGGCTGTCCTGTGCGGTGAGCTTGGGCGGTGCGGGGTCCGGGCGGGATCAGCCGGCGGTGGCGGCGGGCGCGCCGGCCGAGGCGCGCAGGGCCGCGCGCGCCTCGGGCGACATCGCGGCCAGCGTGCGCTGCAGGCCGGCCAGCGTTTCCAGCTGCGCGGGGTCGGCGCTGGCGGCGCGCAGCGCGGTGGCCAGCGCGGCGGCGCTGGGCGCGTCGAACACCGCGCCGGGCGCGATCTCCTGCTTGAGCAGCTTGCGGATGCGCGCCACCAGCTTGATGACCAATAGCGAATGGCCGCCGGCCTCGAACAGGTCGTCGGTCACGCGCAGCGCGGGGGCGTCGAGCAGCTCGCGCATCTGTTCGAGCAGCAGCGCTTCGAGCGCGTCGGCCGGCTCGCGGGCGATGGCGCCGGCGGGCGCATCGTCTCCGGGCAGCGCGCGCGTGGCCAGCGCGCGCCGGTCGACCTTGCCGTTGGGCAGGCGCGGCAGCTCGGCCACCGCGATCCAGTGCGCGGGCACCATCGGTTCGGGCAGGCGCGCGGCCAGCGCCGCGCGCAGGGCAGCGCGGCGGGCGCCGCCGAGCGGGACGGCGCTGTCGTCGTCGGGCACCAGCCAGGCGGCCAGGCGCGTTTCGCCGGTGGCGCCGTCCGGCCCGGCCATCGGCACCACCGCGGCCTGGCGCACGCCGGGCAGCGCCAGCAGCGCGTGCTCGATCTCGCCGCACTCGATGCGGAAGCCCCGCACCTTGAGCTGGCCGTCGGCGCGGCCGGCCAGTTCCAGGCCGCCGCGCGGCAGGTAGCGCGCGAGGTCGCCGCTGCGGTAGAGGCGCTCGCCCGCGCGGCGCGGATGCGGCACGAAGGCGTCGCTGTCGCGGCCCAGGTAGCCGCGGCAAAGCTGGGCGCCGCCGAGGTAGAGCTCGCCGGTCTCGCCGGCCGCGGCCAGTTCGCCGGCGGCGTTGAGCACGTGCGCCTCGCAGTTGGCCAGCACGGTGGTGAGCGGCAGGCCGGCGCCGGGGTCGTTGGCGGCGTCGCTGGCGTCGTCGGCATCGGCGGCATCGTCGGCATGCACGAGGATGCCGACCGTGGTCTCGGTCGGGCCGTAGTGGTTGCACAGGCGCGCGGCGGGCGCGCGGCGGCGCAGGCGGGCCAGCAGCGCGGGCGACGCGCTTTCGCCGCCCAGCACGATGGCGGCGCCGGCGGGCAGCGGCGCGCCGGCGCTGTTGTCTTCGTTGTCGTGCTCGCTGTCGCCGAGCAGCGCGTCGAGGTGCGACGGCACCATCTTCAGGCAGTCCGGGCGCTCGCGCGCGAGGAAGCGGGCGAAGGCGGCGGCGTCCTGCGTGTCGGCGTCGTCGGCCACGCACAGACAGGCGCCGTGCCACAGCGCGCCGAACAGCGTGGTGTTGCCCAGGTCGGCGGCCACGGTGGAGGTCAGCGCGAAGCGCTCGCAGCGGTCCAGGCCCAGCGCGTGGCCGGCGGCGGCGGCGTAGTTGAGCAACTGGCCGTGCTCGATCACCACGCCCTTGGGCGTGCCGGTGGAGCCGGAGGTGTAGAGCACGTAGGCGGGCTGGCCGGCGGCGATGTCCGGCTCGCCGGCATCGGCTGGCGCCGTGGCGCTGTCCGCCAGCAGCGCGGCCACGTCGACGTGCGGCGGCAGGTCGGCGGTCTCATCGGTGTCATCGGCGCCGCCGGGCAGGTGGCTCGCCTCGGCCAGCACCAGCGTGGCGCCGGCATCGGCCAGGATCCGCGCGCGGCGCGGCGCCGGCCACGACGGGTCCAGCGGCAGGTAGGCGCCGCCCGCGCGCAGCACGGCCAGCAGCGCCAGCACCAGTTCGCCGCCGCGCGGCAGCAGCAGGCCGACCGGCGCGCCGCGGCGCAGGCCGAGGGCGGGCAGGCGCGCGGCCAGCGCGTCCACGCGCTGGTTCAGCGCGCGGTAGTCCAGCTGCAGGCCGGCGGCGCTCAATGCGTTCTGGTGCGGACGCTCGCGTCCCCATTGCGCCAGCCGCTGCGGCAGCATCCGCGTGCCCGCGTCGAGCGGCGCGGCGTGCATGGCGGCGGCGCGCGCGGCGTCGGCGGCGGTGGCCAGCGGCAGCGCGCCGATGGCGGTGCCGGGCCGCGCGCGCAGCGTGTCCAGCAGCGTGCGGTACTGGTCCAGCAGGCAGCTCATGGCGTCGGCGCGGTAGCGCGCGCCGTCGTAGTGGAGGGCGAACTGGCGCGGCGCGCCATGTTCGTCCTCGCGGATTTCCAGCGCCAGCTCGAAGCCGGGCAGCGCTTGCGGCGGCTGCGCCTGCCAGTGCGGGCCGCCGCGCGCCGGCATGGCCGGCGGCAGCGTGGCGAGGGCGAAGCCGATGCGGCCGGGCGCGCCGGCGGCGGCGTCGGCCGGGCAGTGCTCGCGCCAGTCCAGGTGGCTGCCGGCCTGCGCGGCAAGCTGCGCGAGCCAGTGCGCGAACGGCGCGTCCGGGTCGGGGCGCACCGCCAGCGGCAGCACCGCTTCGTAGCGGCCCACCGCGCCGGCCAGCGCGTCGAAGTCGCGGCGGCAGTCGTGCAGCCAGCCGGCGGCGAACGCATCGGCCGGGTCCAGGCGCCACAGCAGCAGCCACCAGGCGGCTTGCAGCGCGAGCGGCAGCGGCTGGCCGAGCGCCTGCGCCCAGGCTTGCAGCGCGGCGGCCTCATCGCTGCCGATCCGCGCGTTCAGCTCGGCCGGCGCCGGCGCCGCGTGCGGCGCGGCGCGCTGCCACGGCAGGCGCGGCGCGTCCAGCGCGGCGAGCGCGCCGGCGATGCCGTGCCAGTAGTCGTGGCCGGCCTGCGCGTTGTCCTGGGCCAGGCCGGCGGTCCATTCGAGGTAGTCGGCGTAGGCGAGCGGGGCCTCCTGCGGGTCCTCGGCGGCGTTGGCGTCTTCGCCGGCATAAGCCCGCGCCAGTTCGCGGTACAGCGTGACGAGGCTGGCGCCGTCGGCGGCGAGCGGGCTGGCGGCCAGCAGCAGCTGGTGGTGGTCGGGGCCGAGCGGCAGCAGCGTGGCGCGCAGCGCGGGCAGGGGAGCGGCGGGGTTGGCGGGAGCGGCGGGAGCGGCGATGGCATCGGCCGCCTCGGCTGCCTCGGCCCATTGCGGCGGCACGCCCTCGAAGCGCTGGCGCAGGCCGCGCAGCCCCTCGGCGTGGCCGAAGGCGAGGCCCAGGCTGGGGTGGCGCGCGGCCACGCGCAGCAGCGCGTCGCGCAGGCGCGGCACGTCCAGCGGGCCGCGCAGCGTGGCGGCGAGCGTGACCGGCGCGGTGGCGCGCGCTTCGCGCGCGCGCTGTTCGCGGCCCAGCGGCTGGGCCGCGGCGGAGAAGTCGTGGACGATGGCGTTCATCGCTTCAGCCCTCCGTGCCGGCGGTGGTGGCGGCAGCGGCCGCATCGGCGGCGGCGCTGCCGGCGAGCGGGCGCAGCGCGTGGCGCTCGAACATCTCGCCCATCGCCACCACGATCTTGCGCGGGCCCTGGAAGGGGTCGCGGGCGTGCGCGGCGAGCATGTTGTCGAGCATCACCACGTCGCCCTGGCGCCAGTCGAAGCGCACCGCGCAGGCTTCGTAGAGCTCGCCGAGCAGCGCCATCACGTCGTCGCCGATGGGGCTGCCGTCGCCGAACGTGACCTGGCGCGGCATGCGCTCGGCGCCGACGATCTCCAGCAGGTCGCGCCGCACCTCGGGGTCCAGGCAGGCGGTGTGGTGCAACTGGACCTGGTTGAAGAAGCTGCGCTCGCCGGTCACGGGATGGGCGATCACCGCCGGGCACAGCTCGCGGGTCTGCAGGGTGTCGGCGTCGAGCCAGCGGAAGTCGGTGCCGGAGGCGCGCAGGCGCGCTTCGACCTCGGCGCGCTCGGCGGTCTTGAAGAAGTCGCGCCAGCTCACGTCGAGCTTGTCGTTGAAGGTGCGCACGTAGCGCAGCTGCCGGCGCTCGAACTGCTCGGCCAGCGCGCGCGGCAGGCGGCGGTACATCTCGCGGCAGTCGACGATGGGCGTGGCGCCGCCCACCGGCGCCGGCAGCTCGCAGAAGAACCACTGCTTGCGCGGCCAGCGCGACAGGTGGGCGCTTTCGTTGTGGTAGAGGATCATCTCGCGCTCGGGGTAGGGCGTGGAGCGGTAGGTGTTGCGTCCGCCTTCCTTCTTGGGCAGGTCGCCGTAGGCGCCGTACAGGCCGGGCTCGATGGCCTCGGCGAAGGCTTCGAACTCCTGCGGCGTGCGCAGGCCGAAACCGCGCAGCAGGATGCCGCCGTGGCGGCACAGCGTGGACTCGATGTAGTCGCGCTGCGCGCGCGCCCAGCCCACCGCGTCGATGTCGCTGGTGCCGGGCTCGATCACGATGGGGAAGGTCTTGCCGGGGGCGAGGAAGGAGGTCGCCACCAGCGCGCGCGCGGTGGTGGCCACCGCGGGTGAGGCGGATGAGGCGGACGGGGCCGCCGGCGCGCGGCGGGTCAGTTGCTTGAGCTTGTCGAGCTTGCTGCTGGGACTTGGGCTGGGCGTCATGGCGGTATGGATGATGTCGTTGGCTTCGATGGAGCGGGTGGCGTGGCCGGCCGCGCCGGGCAGGGCGAAGGCGGGCAGCGGCCGGTCGGGATCGGCCACGGCCTGCGCCAGCACGGCGGCATAGGCTTCGGCCAGCGCCGCGGCGGCGGCGGGCGAGAACAGTGCGGTGGCGTAGACCCATTCGGCGCGCAGGCCGCCGGCGTGGGGCTCGAGAAAGACCGCGAGGTCGAACTTGGCGGCGTGCGCCGGCGCGGGCAGGCGGCTGGCGCTCACGCCGTCCATCGCCAGCGTGCCGGCGGGCGTGTTGTGCAGCACGAACAGCACCTGCACCAGCGGGTGCCAGCCGCGCTCGCGCCGCGCCGCGCCCTGGCCGGCGGCCTCGACGATGCGCTCGAACGGCAGCGCCTGGTGGTCGAACGCTGCCAGCGCGCGCGCGCGCACCTGCGCCAGCAGGTCGGTGAAGCGCAGGTCCGCGGCGCAGCGCGCGCGCAGCGGCAGCACGTTGACGAAGAAGCCGATCAGGCCTTCGAGCTCGCGGCGCGGGCGGCCGGCCACGTCGATGCCGACCAGTTGTTCCTCGGCGCCGCCCGCGCGGTGCAGCAGCAGGTGGAAGGCGGCTAGCAGCACCATGTAGCGGGTGGCGCCGTGGGCGTGGGCGAGCGCGTCGGCCTGCGCCAGCAGCGCGGCGGGCAGGGTGGCGTGGCAGGCGGCGCCGGCCGTGGATGCCACCGGCGGGCGCGGGTAGGTGGTTGGCAGCGTGGGCGCCTGCGGCGCGCCTTGCAGGGCGCCGCGCCAGTAGTCGGCGTCGGCGCGCAGCTGCGCCTGCCGCGCGGGCGCCTGCTGGTGGACCGCGTAGTCGGCGTACTGGATCGGCAGCGGCGGCAGCGCGGCGGCGGCGCCGGCCCGCGCGGCGTTGTAGCCGGCGGCGAATTCGTCGAGCAGCACGCCGACCGACCAGCCGTCGCCGGCGATATGGTGCAGCGTCAGCAGCAGCGCGTGGTCGTCGGCGGCCAGGCGCGCGAGGCGCGCGCGCAGCGGCGGCGCGTGAGCGAGGTCGAACGGCTCGCGCGCCTGCGCCTCGGCCAGCTCGCGCAGGGCAAGTTCGCGCTGCGCCGGGCCGAGCGTGGCGAGGTCGCTGAGCGGCACCTCGAGCGCCAGCGTGGCGGCGATGCACGCATAAGGCTCGCCGTGGGCGTCGGCGCGATAGGCGGTGCGCAGGATCTCGTGGCGCGCCACCAGCGCGTTCAGGCTGGCGCGCACCGCGTCGGCGTCGAGCGCGCCCGTCAGGCGCAGGCCGCCGGCCATGTTGTAGGTCCAGCGCGCCGCGGCGCCGCCGATGCGGTCGACCAGCCACAGGCGGTGCTGGGCTGGCGCCAGCGGCATGTCGGGGTGGCGCGGGGCGGGGGCGATGGCGTCGTGGAGGTCGGCCGCGTTGCCGCCGGCCTTGTTGTCCGCGCTGCGGTCGATGCGGTCCATGCTGTCGAGCGCCTCGGCGCAGGCGGCCAGCGTGGGATGGTCGAACAGCAGGCGCAGCGGCACCGCCGCGCCATGCCGCTCGCGCAGCCGCGCCACCAGCCGGGCGGCGGCCAGCGAGTTGCCGCCGCTGGCGAAGAAATGCGCGTGGCGGCCGGCGGGGGCGTGGCCGAGCAGTTCCTGCCACAGCGCGGCCAGCGCCAGCTCGGTGGTGCCGCGCGGGGGCTCGGCCCGGGCTTGGTCGCCCGCATCGGCCGGCGCGCCGCCGCGCGTGAACGCGCCGTGCGCCCACACCGCGCAGGCATCGAGGCTGTCGTCGAGCCAGCCCTGGCGGCAGGCGGCGCGCTGCAGCTTGCCGCTGGAGGTCTTGGGCAGGGCGCCGGGATTGAGCAGCAGCGCCACCGCCAGCGGCTCGCCGCAGGCATCGCCCACGGCTTCGGCCAGCGCCTGCACCAGCGCGCCGTGGCCGACGCGGCGCTGCTCGGGGCGCGAGATTTCCACGGCGAGGCCGATGCCCTCGCCGTGGCCCGCCGCCACCGCGAAGGCCGCCACGCGGCCCGGCCGGGCGCTGGCCACGCGGGTCTCCACGGCGCGCTCGATGTCCTGCGGGTAGAGGTTCTGGCCGCGCACGATGATGAGGTCTTTGCGGCGGCCGGCGATATAAAGCTGGCCGTCGCGGCGCAGGCCGAGGTCGCCGGTGCGCAGCCAGGCCGCACCGTCATCGGTGCCGGCGAAGCTTTCCGCCGTGGCCCGCGGGTTGCGCCAGTAGCCGCGCGTCACGCTGGCGCCGCGCACCTGGATCTCGCCCACGGCGCCGTCGGGCAGGGCGCGGCCGCCGGCATCGGCGATGCGCACCGCGTGGCCGGCGCGCGCGAAGCCGCAGGCCACCAGTTCGGTGGCGGCCGGCGCGGCGTCCTGGCCGCCGGGCACGTCGTCGCCGGCCGGCATGCCTTGCCCGCGCGCCAGCGCCGCGGTGTCGAAGCGCGTGCTGGCCATGCCCTTGCCGCGCTCGCCGCCGGTGACGAACAGCGTGGCCTCGGCCAGGCCGTAGCAGGGGTAGAGCGCGCCGGCGCGGAAGCCCGCCCCGGCGAAGCGCTGCGCGAACGCGCGCAGGGTGTCGGCGCGCACCGGCTCGGCGCCGGAGAAGGCCAGCGCCCAGCTCGACAGGTCCAGCCCTTCGAGCTGGGCGTCGCGCACGCGCTCCACGCACAGGCGGTAGGCGAAGTCGGGCCCGCCGGACACCGTGCCGCGATGGCGCGAGATGGCCTGCAGCCAGCGTGCCGGGCGCTCCAGGAACAGCCGCGGCGGCATCAGCACCACCGGCGTGCCGGTGTGGATCGGCTGCAGCAGGCCGCCGATCAGCCCCATGTCGTGGTACAGCGGCAGCCAGCTCACCATCACGTCGCCGGGCGCCACGGCCATGCCGGCCTGGATCGCGGCCTCGTTGGCCATGACGTTGCCGTGGCTGACCATCACGCCCTTGGGCGAGGCGGTGGAGCCGGACGTGTATTGCAGGAAGGCGAGCGTGTCGGGCGTGGCCGCGAACGGTTGCCAGCCGGCCGGCGGCGGCGCCAGCGGCGCGTCGGCCAGCACCACGCGCGCGCGCGGGGCGATGGCGGCCAGCGTGTCGCCGTGGGCTTCGGCCTGCGCGGTGGTGGTCAGCAGCACGCCGGCGGCGGCGTCGGCGGCGATGGCGCGCAGGCGGCTGACCTGGGCCGCGCGCATGGCGCCGGGCTCGAACGCGGGCACGGCCACGAGGCCGGCGTAGAGGCAGGCGAAGAAACCGGCCACGTAGTCGATGCCGCTGTCCATCAGCAGCAGCACGCGCTCGCCGGGCGCGGCGTGCCCGCCCAGGCCGGCGGCCAGCGCGCGCGCGCGGGCGTCGAGCGCGGCGTAGCCGTGGCGCTGCTCGCCGGCGTCGTCGAGGGTGATCAGCGCCGTGTCGCCGGCGCGCTGCGCGGCCAGGCGGCCGAGGTGGGCCACCAGCGTGGCCGGGACGTTCGGATCGGGCTGCATGCTTGGATCGGCTTTCCAGGAAAACGGTTGGCGTGGGAGGGTGGCGCCGCGCGCGGCGTTCAGGCGGGCACGGGGCGGGCCGCGGCGGCGGGCACGGCCGGCAGTTCGGCCAGCGGTTCGGCCAGCAGTTCGGTCACACGGGTCAGCACGGCGCCCTGATGCTGGTGGAGGAAGAAATGGCCGCCGGCAAACCAGTCCAGCGTGTGGCCGGCGCTGGTCTCCGGCGCCCAGGCCTGCAGCTCGGCGGCGCCGATGGCGTCGTCGCGCCCGGCCAGCACGTGCAGCGGCACCGGCAGCGGCGCCGTGTCGGTGTGGCGGAAGCTTTCGCAGACGCGGTAGTCGGCGTCGAGCACGTCGAGCGTGAGGCGCAGCAGCTCGGCGTCGGCGAACACCGCCTCGGGCGTGCCGCCGTGCTTGCGCAGCTCGGCCGTCAGCGCGGCGTCGCCGCGCAGCGCGGCCAGGCGCCGCGGATCGCGCCGGCTGGGCGCGGCGCAGCCGGACACCAGCAGGCGCCGCGGCAGCGCGTGGCCGCGCTCGCGCAGCAACTGGCAGACGCGGTAGGCCAGCAGGCCGCCCATGCTGTGGCCGAACAGGGCGTAATCGGGCGTTGTGCCCCCGCTTCTGTCGCTACTTGCGCCACGTCCGAGCCGCGCGCCGGCGGCGCCGGCGAGGTCGGCCGCCAGCGCTTCGAAATCGCGCAGCAGCGGCTCGGCCAGGCGCGCGCCGCGCCCGGGCGGCTCGAGCGGCACCAGTTCCACGCGGGCCGGCAGCAGCCGGCGCCAGCGCAGGTAGGCGGTGGCGCTGGCGCCGGCGTAGGGCAGGCAGAATAGCAGCAGGCCGGCCATGCTCAGGCGTCTGCCGCGGCTTGTTCCTTCGCTTGTTCCTCCATATGGCGGCGCAGGCTCAGCGGCCGCATGTCGGTCCAGGTGCGCTCGATATGGTCGAGGCACGCCTGGCGGTTGCCGCTGAAGCCGGCGGCGCGCCAGCCGCCCGGCACGGGCTTGTAGTCGGGCCAGATGGAGTACTGCTCTTCGTGGTTGACGAGGACCAGGAAGGTGGCGTCGTCGCGGTCGAAACTCATGGTGGCTCCCGTATCTGTCGTGGCGGTCATGCAATGCGCTATCGCGGCCACGCCGGCGTTTCGGGCGGCATGGCGCGCATCACTGAGTTGGACGAAGCAGGGGAGCGGAAATTTAGACGGGGACGCCGCGATGGGCAGAGAGAGCCGCCGGAGAGCGAAGCGGCGCCCAGCACGTTTGCCGGTTTGCCGCTAGCATGTAGCCCTGCGCGCCCCCCGGCCGGCCCTGTCCCGTGCCGGCACGCGGCGCCGCCGCGTCGTACCGGCTTCCTTTTCCCCCTATCCATGTCCTCCCAAGCTCCAGTTACCAACCGCCCCCTGGTCATCGCGGCCGTGATGGCGTCGATGGCGATGGTCGCGCTCGAAGCGACCATCGTCTCCACGGCCATGCCGCAGATCGTCACGCAGCTCGGCGGGCTGCGCCTGTATAGCTGGGTGTTCTCGTCGTTCCTGCTGACCCAGACCGCCATGACCGTGGTGTTCGGCAAGCTGGCCGATCTCTACGGGCGCAAGCCGGTCATCCTGGCCGGCATCGCGGTGTTCCTGCTGGGCTCGGTGCTGGCGGGCTTCGCCTGGTCGATGCCGGCGATGATCGTGTTCCGGCTGCTGCAGGGCGCCGGCGCCGGCGCCATCCTGCCGGTCACGCTGACCATCGTCGGCGACCTCTATCCCGCGCACGAGCGCGGCAAGGTGCAGGGCTACCTGGCCAGTGTGTGGGCGGTCTCGGCGGTGCTCGGGCCGATGGCGGGCAGCCTCATCATCGGCAAGCTGTCGTGGGCGTGGATCTTCTGGATCAACCTGCCGATCGGCGTGCTGGCCGCGCTGGGCTTCGTCGCTTTCCTGCACGAGCAGCCGTTGCGCAAGCGCCCGGCCATCGACGCCGCCGGCGCCGCGTATTTCACCGTGGCGGTGGCGGCGCTGATGATGGTGCTGACCGATGCCGGCGCGGCGGGCGCGGGCCGGCTGGCCGTGGAGATCGCCGTGCTGGGCGCGAGCCTGCTGCTGTTCGTGCGGCAGGAGCGCCGCGCGGCCGATCCGATGATCTCGTTCCGCCTGTGGGGCCACCGCCCGGTGCTGGCCTGCAACGGCGCCACGCTGTTCTCCGGCATGGCGCTGATGGGGCTGACCACCTTCCTGCCGATGTACGTGCAGGTGGCGATGGACCGCACGCCGGTGGTGGCCGGCTTCGCGCTGACCATGATGATGGTGGGCTGGCCCGCCGGCGCCACCATTTCGTCGCGCACCTTCCACCGCATCGGCCTGCGCCGCCTGCTGATCGGCGGCAGCCTGTTCCTGCCGGCCGGCGCGCTGGTCTTCGCGCTGCTCACGCCCGGGAGCAGTCCGGCGCTGGCGGGCCTGGGCTCGCTGGTGATGGGCTTCGGCATGGGCATCCAGAGCGTGTGCTCGCTGGTGCTGATCCAGGAGATCGTGCCGCTGGCCGACCGTGGCAGCGCCACCGCCTCCAACCTGTTCGCGCGCAACCTGGGCAACACGCTGGGCGCGGCGCTGCTGGGCGCGGTGCAGAACTTCGGCATGCACCATGCCGCGGGCCTGGGCGTGGTCAGCACCGAGCAGCTGCGCCAGGTGCTCGACGGCGCCGGGCGGCACCTGGCCGGCAGCGCGCCGGTGCGCGAGGCGCTGCATCATTCGCTGCACGTCACCTTCCTGGCGATGCTGGTGATCGCGCTCGGCGCCATCGCGGCGATGCTGCTGCTGCCGGGCATCGAGATCGCGCGCCGGCAGGAAGTGCCGGCGGAATAGCGCGCGGGGCGGGCGGGACCTGCCCCGGGGGCGGGCGGCACCCGGGCGCCGGCGCACCGTGCAAGCATCGGGCATCGGTGCGATAATCGCGGTCTTTTCCGCGATTCTCCCGGGCGGCAGCCGTTCGTTTCGCCCTCCGCCTGCCCGTGCGCCACTCATGCTACCTGCCCTGAAGGCTTTCATCGTGCCCGTGATCGTCGCGTGCGCGATGTTCATGGAAAGCCTGGACGCCAACGTGATCGTGACCGCGCTGCCCGAGATGGCGCGCGCCTTCGGCCACGATCCGGTCACGCTCAAGATCGCCGTCACCAGCTATGTGCTCGGGCTCGGGGTGTTCATTCCGGTGTGCGGCTGGCTGGCCGACCGCTACGGCGCGCGTTCGGTGTTCCGCGCGGCGATCGGCATCTTCGTCGCCGGCTCGATCCTGTGCGCGGTGTCCACGTCGCTGCTCGCGTTCACGGTGGCGCGCTTCATCCAGGGCGTGGGCGGGGCGATGATGGTGCCGGTGGGCCGCATCATCATTTTCCGCGTGGTGGAGCGCTCGGAATACATCCGCGCCATGAACTACCTGAGCGTGCCCGCCATGCTCGGGCCGGCGGCGGGGCCGCTGCTTGGCGGCTTCATCACCACCTATCTCCACTGGCGCCTGATTTTCCTCATCAACATCCCGGTCGGCATCCTCGGCATCTATCTGGCCAACCGCTACATCAAGAACACGCACGAGCCGCATCCCGGCCCGCTGGACTGGACCGGCTTCGTGCTCTCGGCGGGCGGCGCGTCGCTGTTCCTGCTCGGCCTGTCGCTGGTCGACGGCGGCCTGGCCTCGGCCCGGGTGGCGCTGGCGATGGCGCTGGCCGGCGTGGCGATGCTGGCGGTCTACGCCTGGTACGCATACCGCGTGCCGCGGCCGCTGCTGGACCTGCGCTTCTTCCGCGTGCCGACCTTCCAGGCCAGCGTGCTGGGCGGCTCGCTGTTCCGCATCGGGCTGGGCGCGGTGCCGTTCCTGCTGCCGCTGGTGCTGCAGGAAGGGCTGGGCATGAGCGCGTTCCGCTCGGGGCTGATCACCTGCGCCTCGGCGTTCGGCGGCATGTTCATGCGCACGCTCGCGTCCAAGGTGCTGGGGCGCTTCGGTTTCCGCAACACGCTGATGTACAACGCGGCGCTTTCGGGCCTCGCCATCGCGGCGTGCGGCGCGTTCTTTCCGGGCACGCCGACGTGGGCGATCTGGCTGGTGGTGCTGCTGGGCGGCTTCTTCCCCGCGCTGCAGTTCACCAGCCTCAATTCGATGACCTATGCCGAGATCAAGAGCGCCGACGTGGGCCGCGCCACCAGCCTGGGCAGCGTGGTGCAGCAGATCTCGCTCGGCCTGGGCGTGACGATCAGCGGCATCGTGCTGGAGATCACGCGCACGGTGAACGGCCATGCGGCGCTGCAGTGGTCGGATTTCTGGCCGGCCTTCATCGTGGTGGGGCTGTGCTCGTTCGCGTCGATTCCCGTCACGCGGCGGCTTGCCCATGACGCCGGCGCCGACATTTCCGGCCGCGCGCGCGTCAATGCGCGGGCGGCGGGAAAGGCGTAGCGGCGCGCCTCAGAACTGCCGGCGGTACACCACGAAGCCCGATTTCTCGGCCACCGCGTCGTACAGGCGCATGGCGGTCTGGTTGGTTTCGTGGGTCTGCCAGTAGACCCGCTTCGCGCCGTCCTCTTGCGCGCGCCGGTAGACCGCCCCGATCAGCGCGCGGCCCACGCCGGCGCCGCGCGCGGCCTCGGCGGTGAACAGGTCCTGCAGGTAGCAGCTCGGGCCGATCTGGATGGTGCTGCGGTGGTAGAGGAAATGCACCAGGCCCAGCAGCCGGCCGCCGCGCTCGGCCACCAGCGCGTGCACGGGCTCGTAGGCATCGAAGAAGCGCGACCACGTCATGCGCGTGATGTCCTCCGGCAGCGCGGTCGGCCCGTGGCGGCCATAGAAGGCGTTGTAGCCATCCCATAGCGCTTTCCAGGCCGGGTAGTCGGCCTGGCTGGCGGGGCGGATCAGGAGCGGGTCGGTCACGGCGTCATCCTCGCGGCGGGGCAAAGTCCGCAGTATGGCACCGATGCGCGCGCGGCCCGCCGCGTTCTCGCGCTCACGCCTCGGTCGGCGAAGGGGCCGGCGTGTAGCGGGCCTTGCCGCCGCGCTTGGCCTCGTACAGTGCCATGTCGGCGCGCATGAACAGTTCGTTGGCGGTCTGGCCGTCCCGGGGGTCGTGCACGGCGAAGCCGACGCTGGCGGTCGCCACGATGGTATGGCCCTCGATGAAATGCGGGCGCCGCGCCGCGTGCACGATGGCCTGCGCGATGCGCTCCAGGCTTGCCGTGCCGGTGGCGTCGTCGAGCACGATGCCGAACTCGTCGCCGCCGATGCGCGCCACGCCGTCGCCGGCGCGCACGCAGGCCGACAGGCGCTCGCCGAAGGCCGCCAGCAGCTGGTCGCCCACGGCGTGGCCGTAGCTGTCGTTGATGGTCTTGAAGTCGTCCACGTCCACCAGCATCAGCGCGGCGTCGCGGCCGGTGGCGCCGGCGCGCGTCATGGTCTCGGCCAGGCACCGGTCGAAACCCTTGCGGTTGAGCAGGCGGGTCAGGTGGTCGGTCAGCGTCTGCGCCTCCAGGCTGCGGATGCGCTGGCGTTCGGTGGTCACGTTGCGGGCGAACATGTACAGGCCCTGCACCGTGTCGCCGGCATCGTTCCAGGCCGGCTGGTAGGTGACTTCCATGCACTCGCCGCCGTCCTGGCCTTCGAGGCTGAACGTGGCCGAGGCGCCCAGGTAGGCCTGCGCCAGGTACGGCTGCGACGCCACGTAGGTCGGCGTGCCCCACAGCTCGCGCAGCGTGAGCCCCACGATCTGCCGCGCTGGCAGGCCGAAGCGCCGCGCATAGGCTTCGTTGACGAAGACATAGCGCTCGTTCACGTCGATGAACGAGACGAAGTCCGGCACGTGGTTGGCGATGGCCTCGATGCGCTTCTCGCTCTCGGCGGCCTGGTCGCGGGCGGCGTAGAGCGCGGCCTCGCGCTCGGCAAGCTGCCGCATCACCGTGCCGAAGGTGGTCGCCAGCTCGCCGATCTCGTCGTTGCGCCCGGTGGGCAGGGCGGCCAGCGCGGCCGGGTTGCCGGGCGCCTCGCCCACCACGCGGTGCAGCAGCTCCAGCGGCGCCAGCATGCGGCGGATCACCAGCCACATCAGCAGCGCCGCCACCACCAGCGAGAAGCCGGCGGTCAGGATGGTCTTGCTGCGCACCTCCAGCAGCGGCGCATAGGCTTCCCTGGCGGGCAGCACGGACACCACCTCCCAGCCGTTGGTCTCCAGCAGGTGGCGCGCCACGATGGGCTGGCTGGGGCTCACGACCTCCCACGCGGCGCGCGGCGTCTCCAGCCCGCAGTTGTCGCCGATCGCCCTGGCCGGGGCCATCACCTTGCCGGCGTCGGCATGCATGGCATAGCGCGGGTTCTCGCCGGAAGACACCAGGCAATAGCTGCCGGTCAGCCCGATCCGGCTGCGCGCGATCTGGCCGAGGAAGTTGTTCTCCGAGAGGTTCAGCGCGCCGCCCACCACCGCCAGCAGCCTGCCGTCGGGCGCGCGCAGCGGCACCGCCATCACCACGCCGGGCGCGGCGCTCAGCCTGCCGCGCAGCAGGTCCGACACGGCAAACGCCGAGCCGTCCAGGACCTCGCGGAAGTAGTCGCGGTCGCCCAGGTGGATGCGCTGCCCGTCGGGCACGGCGGTGCTGAAGGCCATCTCGCCGTCGGGCCAGACCAGGAACACCGCGTTGAAGTTCTGCGGCATGGACACCGCCTGCGCGGCAAAGCGCTTCATGACGGCGGGCGGCTGGCCGAGCATGGGCTGGAGCTGGCTCGCCAGGCGGCGCAGGTCGGTGGCGCGCGCCTCGAATTTCTCGTCGAGCTGTCCGGCGACCATCCTGACCAGGGTGTCCTGCTGGCTCTGGCGCAGTTCCGTGAGGCCCTGGAAGGCGTAGTACTGCGCGAAGAGCGCGCGCGCCAGGACAATGAGCGTCACCACGACAGCCGTCGCAATGGCTACCCGATACTTTAAGGAGTGCCGCATGATTATCTTGTTATTGGTGTGCGGACCAGCCATGCTGCCCGGCGCGACTCCGCCGGGCTGCCCGTCCTCCGCCGCGAGCGACTGACCCGGTTCACAGGTTAGCAGAAGCGGTGCACCGGCCCGGGCATGCCGCAGCGGCGCGTTGCGATAAGGCCGCGCGAGGCCGGTTCCCGGTGATGCAACCTGCCCACCCGGGCCACGCGCGGGGCTAGAATGCGGCATTCTTCCAACAGTGCCCCGACCGTGCCGCCCGGCGCGTCTTGCCGGGCCGTCCCGTCCACCCCACCAAGCCGCCGCCCATGAGCCTCGAACCCGTCCTGCGCTTCCTCCACATTGCCGGCGTCACCCTGTGGGTGGGCGGCATGTTCTTCGCCTACGTCTGCCTGCGCCCGGCCGCCGGCGCGCTGCTGGAGCCGCCCCAGCGGCTGCGCCTGTGGCGCGCCGTGTTCGCCACCTTCCTCGGCTGGGTGTGGGTGGCGGTGGCCGTCATCGCCGGCAGCGGCGCCATCATGATCGCCCGGGCGGGCATGGCCGCCGCGCCGCCGCACTGGCACCTGATGCTCGGCACCGGCCTGCTCATGATCGCGATCTTCGTCTACGTGTTCGCCGGCCCCTACGGCGCGCTGCGCCGCGCCGTGGACGCGCAGGACTGGCCGGCCGCCGGCGCCGCGCTGGGCCGCATCCGCCGGGCGGTGGGGGTGAACCTGCTGCTGGGCGGGCTCACCATCGCGGTGGCGACGCTGGGGCAGTGGCTGCGCTGACGGGCGGCCTTTCGCGCTGGCGCCAACGACATGCTGATCGCCGCGCACGCGATGGCGCTGGATGCCGTGCTGGTCACGGACAACACCACGGAGTTCTCCCGCATCGGCGGGCTGCGGCTCGAGAACTGGATCGCCTGAACGGAGGCAGTCCGCGGGGGCGCGGCAAGCCATCGCGAGCCTGCCCGCGCTTTCCGGCGTTTGTCAGGCCGCCGCCTCCATCACCGACTCCACCCGGTTGCGGCCCGCGCTCTTGGCGCGGTACAGCGCGAGGTCGGCCCGCCCGACGGCGCCGTCGAGGCGGCGTTCGGCCTTGTCCACGCTCGCTACGCCGATGCTGATGGTCAGGTCGGCCACGCGCTTGCCGAAGAAGCGCGACGACGTTGCCCGCAGGCGCTCGGCCAGCGCCAGCGCCGCCGCCGGGGTGGTGCGCGGCAGCAGCACCAGGAACTCCTCTCCGCCGAAGCGGCCGGGATACGCGCCGGCCGGCAACTCGCGCTTGAGCATGGCGGAGAAATCGGTCAGTACGCGGTCGCCCTCGGCGTGGCCCATGCTGTCGTTGATGTGCTTGAAGTGGTCCAGGTCGATCAGCAGCAGCGCCATCTCGCCGCCATGCCCGGCCATGTGTTCCAGCTCGCGCTGGCCGGCGTCATAGAGCGCGCGGCGGTTGAGCAGTTGCGTGAGCGGATCGGTCCTGGAGAGAATGTCGAGCTCCACGTGCAGGCGCCGCGTGATGACCAGCATGAAGGCGACTGACAGACCGAGGTCCATCAGCGTGTAGGAACCCAGGTAGATGGCCTGGATCAGGTCGTCGGACGCGAACAGCTTCTGCCCGGCCAGCCCCGAGAACAGGCTCGCCACGCAACGCGCCAGCACCACCAGCGTCTGCACTGTCAGCAGGAAGCCGAAGAAGCGCGCGCTGAAATCGCGCCCGCCGTGGCGCAGCACCAGCAGCGCCTGCGTGCCGAAGAACAGGCCCATGACCAGGGTCACGATGGTGACGCGCGCATCGTAGCTCTCGTGCCCGTAGACGAACCACGTCAGCGCCAGCGTGGCCAGCACGACCACGACGGCCGCCGGCGCGCGCGCCTGCGGGCGGCCGTAGAAGGCCTGCGTGCCCAGCGTCCACAGCGCCACCGCGGCGAGCAGCAGGCCGTTGCCCAGCACGATCGAGACCCAGTCCGGCGCTATGTCGCGCAGCCAGAACAGCATCGGCGCCACCACCAGCACCAGCGAGCCGGCCACCCACTCCCCGATGCCGCGGATGCCGCGCGGGAAACTGCGGTACGCCGACAGCAGCACCACCGACATCAAGGCCGACATGATCGATGCAAGGAAGACCGTTGTCTTGAGATCAAGCTGAAGCATCGTGGGCGGCGTATCCCAGGCAGGGGCAGGAGCCTATGCTACCAAAGACCCGCCGCAATGGCATCGCGTTGCCACCGCGCGCGGCGCCGGCGGTCTTCCCGTTTGCCGCGCCGCATGGGGTCCGCGGCAGCCAGGAGCCGTACTCGCGCGCTTTGTCATCTCCCCCTTGCGAGGGGAAGGGAAATGCCGCATGGCTGCTCGCTCGTATTGTTATAATTTTTATATCAAAAACGACCATCGCAGCGGGCCACGCGCGCTGGGCGCCCTGACACACACGGTGCGGGCAATTGCTGGGGAGCGGCATGAGCGACAGGGGAAATGGACTGCCGGCATGGTCCGGAACGGGGGCGTGGATGCAGTCATCCGCATGGCGGGAGGCGAGGGTTTCCGCCAGCCGGGCGCGCACCGCGCCGGAGGACGAGCAGCGCGAAGCGGCGCAGGACAGCGTGGCGGTGACGGTCTCGCGCCATTGCCTGGATACCTACCTGGGGTCCTGCGCGGGCATGGAAGGCAATCCCGCGGCCAGCCTCTGGTTTTGCGATGTCCGCTCCAACAGCGAGCCCGTTGCGCCGGCCAGCATGCTGCTGCCGGTGGCGGCGCCGCTGGTGTGGGACGCGGCGTTCCGCCTGCGGCAGCGCGAGCTGCTCGCGCGCTCGGCCACGCAGCAGAAGATCGCGCGCATCGCCGCCGCGGTGCGCAACGCCGCGGGCGGCATGGCGCCGTGCGAGGCCAAGGAATACTTCGAGCAGCATCTCTACGGCCCCGCGGGCCGGGAGTTCAAGCTCACCCTGTTCCCGCTGCCCACCGGCGAGGCCGGCGCCAGGAACTGGACCCGCGTCTACGGCAACCAGCCGGCGCTCAACCCGCAGGAACGCTACCTCGAACTCTGCCGCGACGGCATGCGCTTTCGCGCCATCGGCGCGCTGCGCCGGCAGCGGCAGCCCAAGGTGATCGTCTGCCTGGGCACGCGCAACACCGATGACTTCCTGCGGGCCTTCGGCTTCGGCGGAACTTGCCCGACGCAGCACGTCCTGCAGCCCGCGGACCAGGGCAAGCCGATCCAGGTCTACGTGGACGGGCCCACCACCTTGCTGGTGTGCCCGCCGCTGAGCGGCGCCTCCGGGCTCAACTCCGACGTCCTGCAGGCCGCCTTGGGCAGGTTCGTCGCCGGTTTCATGTAAGGCGCGGGAACCGGCCGGGCGCAAGGCGCGCCCTTGTTGCGCTACGTTCGCGTACCCGCGGCACGCGCCGGCCACAGGCGCAGCAAGGCCTTCATCGCGTAGATCACGATCAGCGTGCCGGACAGGTCGCCGACGAACATCGCCAGGAAGCCATGCGCCAGTGCCGCGCGATTGCCGCGCAGCGCGAACCAGATGTGGTGCAGCAGCGGATTCGTCACCGCATATGCCAGCACGAACGCCAGCAGCCGCGCCGGCGTCAGGTTGGTCAGCGACGTCCGCAGGCCGAACGCATGCCGGGCAAGCCGGTAGACCAGGTACGGCGCCGCGCTCGCCAGGATGGCGCCGATGACCGCGCGCGCGGGATCGTCCGGAAAAAGATAAAAGGCATTGACCAGCAACGAGGCAATCAGCAGCCCCGCCGCTCCCGCCGCGCCGAACAAAAGCGTGCATAGCAGCCGGACGCCCGCCGGTAAATAAATCCAATTAATTCCAGGCACAAATTCCAAATGCTGGAAAAGCCACTCATTTAGTGCCATCGCCAAAACAAAGAAAACAATTGTGACGAAGGCCATACTTAACTGGAGGCGAACATGGGGCATTGCCGTAAAATGCATCAGGGCATATAAAAAAAGGGCCTGATGATAGTCGATCCCGCGCGCCGGATACCGCGCTCCGTTTCCCGCAGGATGCCGTCGTGACGCGGCCGGCAGACATCTACCTGCGTTTTCTCCAGTTGGCCGAAGCAGTGCGGGGCTTGCCCTCGCTGCCGGCGCTCGACCCCCTCGAAGAACGGATTCTCGAACTGATCGCGCGTACCAGCCAGGCGCAGCAGCGCCTGTCGGTCAGGGACATGATGGCCCGCAGCGAACTGGGATCGCCCGCCACCCTGCACGCCCGTCTGAAGTCCATGCGCGAGAAAGGCTGGATCATGCTGACGGACACCGAGGACGCCCGCCGCAAGCAACTCGGGCTGACGCCCGAAGCGTTGCGCCATTTCGACAGGCTGTCCGAATGCCTGGTCAACGCGACGAAAAGTCCCTGAACGAAAATCCCTGAACGCCGCGGGCGCGCAATGCGCGCGGCGCCCCGGCGCCAGATGCACGCAGTGCCGTCAGCCCTTCTGCGATTCCCTGGCCGGGCCGCGCGCGTCGCGGCGCCGCAAGGTCTCGCTGGCCACCGATTCCGACAAGAACAGCCACAGCGTGCGCACGCGGATCACGCCATCGCCGGGGCCGTCGTGCGTCAGGCGGCCCGCCACCTCCTCCAGTCTGGCGAACATCTCCGGGCGCAAGCGCGCGCGCAGTGCCTTCAGCTCGGCGGCCGGCACGGCAACCTCGTCGCGGTTGCCGAACACCACGCGCCCGACGACGAACAGCACCGCGCCCAGCACCGCGGCGCCGATCCCCACGTTCTGGAAATCCTCGAGGTGGAAGCTGCTCGCCGCGAAGCACAGCACCGCCACCACCGCCGACAGCATGAAGGCCGCGCGTAGCACCACGAAGCCGCGCGGCTGCGAGATACGGCGGGTCAGCTCGCGCACGGCGTCGATTTCGTCTTGCTCCAGGACGTTGAGGACATTGGTGGTCGAAACTTTCATTGTTTTTACTAGGTCTCGTTTCGTCTGGGTACCGCCAGGCCGGCGCGCAGGGGCAAATGGGCAGCGCAGGTGCCCGGTAGGATGGTATTTCCGTATTTTGAGGCCGGGCGGCCATGCCGGCAATCGGGCTTTTACCCGGTATGCGCCCTCAGGGGAGGGGCCAAAAGGATGAATGGAGGGATATTCGGAGGGATATTTGGAGAGATATTCGGGCGGACGGCCGCCCGGCCGCGGCCACCGGCGTCAAAGCCCGAGGCTGGGCACGCGCGGCACTTGTTGCGACCGCACATTGAAATGCGGCTCGCCGAAGGCTTCCAGCAGGCGCGCAATCTCGCGGGCCGAATTCGCGCGCGTGGTGCGGATCTCGCTCAGCCGGCGCGGCGCCGCCGTGCCAGCCACCACGAAATGCCGCCGCACCGTCAGCAGCGACTCACGCGGCGGCGGAATCAGCACCGGATGCGCATCCTGGTCCTTGTAGCTGCCATAGGTCCAGCCCGACGGGGTCAGGTGCGCCTCGACCCAAACCTCGCCGGAAGCCAGCGCATCCGGCGCAGCCGCTTCGCCAATCGTCATCGCCTTGCGCATCGTCCCGCCTCTCGAACATCGGCCAGGCCAGCCGGCGGCATACCGCCGCCAGGCCCGGCTGCCTGAAATCATTTCGCCCGCGCTCTGATTCTGGTTCGTGCGGCGGCGCGCCGGTACCCTGCCTTGGGGGGCATCGCGCAAACGCGGGCAAGCGGGCTGATGAAGCCGCCGCGCCTGTGGTGGCGCGGACATCGTGTTTCTTTCCCCACCAAAGCGTGGCTCCCACCGAAGCAGGGTAAGCGTGGAACCATGCGTCCATCAATAATCCAACCCGGCAAGTGTGACCCCTTGCTAATTCCCGATAGGGTGTAGGCACTCCCCGCGCCTACACCCTCTTTTTTTTGCTTTGCGATACCAGATCGGAAGCCCGGGAAATCGGCGCGAGACATGGGGGGCCGGGCATGAGGCTACAATGTTGCGCTGCGTGTCGTCTTCATTCGCTCGAATGAGACAACGGGACATTACCGTCGGGCAGGGGCCGAGATAAGCTTGGTCATCGCTGCAATCACAGCGATCGGGTTTGACAGCCCGTGCACAAAGGGCGGACAACCGCCTCCGGCGGTTTTTTTGTCCGTCTGCCTTCGCGCGCCCATTGGGCGGGCCTCGGTGGGGGAGCCCTCGGGCTCGCCGGTTCCTTTGTGTCGGTCTGTCAACCCCGTCTTGCGCCCGCCCACCCCGATTGACAGCGGGGAGCGGTGTTGAATTCGCTCACAAAGGAGGCAATCCAATGCTTCTGTTCTCACCTGTCCACTTCGGGGCAGCGACACTGCCGCAATCCATGTTCATCTCTTGGTGCGTCTTCGCGATGCAAGGGAGCGTGCTACATGCATAAGCACACCCGCTACGGCATCACCGCCGAACACACCGGCAGGGACGTGTTCGTCACCGCCCATTCTCCGTGCGAAGATCCTCTCAGCCTTGCCGGAGAAAAAGCCGCGCAGCTCCACGCGCTACTGACTGTCACCCGCGACAACGCCGCCGCCGGCATCGCGAGCGACCCGGCGCCAGCCATCCAGGACCATCTGCTCTCCCTGGCCGCCGGCCTCGCCCACGAAACACTCGTCCTGAGCGAGCTCGCCGCACGGCATGACACCGGAGACCGGCACCCCTCCGACTAACAGCCGGCGCCTGTTGTCTCCCCTCTCCCGCTTGCGGGAGAGGGGTCGGGGGAGAGGGGCAGCGTCCCCACGAAGTCAGTCCCGTCAAGACTCCGCAGGCCTTCGCCTGCCTCGCCTCACCGCCCAGCCTTTCCCTTCCTTCGTAGGGTACCCGGATTCCGAAGAACAATAATCAAAAAAGCATCGACGAATTGGTACGCAGGAAAACAAGAAAAGATCCGAAAATATCAGGAAAATTAATCAATAAATGGTGAATTAAATATCCTGAATATCGACGCAATTATCCAGCTTCACTAGGGTTCGAATTCTTCCGCAATACCCCTTCCGGGGGCATCCCCACCTTTGTTGGGTCCACCCTTCAGTAGGGATAGAAAACCCGGTAAAAACGCCAGTATTGCCTTGAAGATTGACCCCGAGCGGCCATACACTTCGCCGGTCCTCCTGCGGTGGTGCACTGCAAGAGAGACAGCAGGAGATGTCGCGAAACCACCGCCGCAAGGTCCATATCCGCCGGCAGCGCAAACAAGACGGAAAGACACCAACGAGTGCCATGACGGACAAGCGGATTCACCGCAGCAAGGCCCACCTGGAGACGGCAGGGCAGCGCGGAAATTTCGGGTATCAAGGAAATCATCAAGTCGTGTTCAAGCTTCCAAGCAAGCTGCCCGTTGGCAGAGCAGTACTGTGGCTGGGAATGATCCCGTTGCTGGCATCCTGCGCACTTGCGCCAGGCATGCGCTTCGATCCGCAGCGCCCCCTCGATCCCGACGATCCAGAGTCGGTGCCCAAAGTCACGTTGATCACGCCGGCGCTGGTGAAGGCGCTGAAGGCGGCGGCCAAGCCGGTCAATGCAGGAGTGGACGAGCTCTTTGCCGAGGTCGCGCCATATACCGTGGGCGTGGGCGACATTCTCTCCATCGTGGTGTGGGACCACCCCGAACTCGTATTTCCTACCCAGACGTATTCTATCGGCACTGCCTACGACATCCCCAACTATAGCGGGGCGGCTAACGTGCCTGGTTATGTGGTCAGCCCCAGTGGAACTATACAGTTTCCCTATGCTGGTAAGGTCGAAGTGGTCGGCAAGACACCCGACGAAATTAGGGCTCAGTTGACAGCACAACTCAAGCCGTATGTCGCCATGCCACAGGTGACCGCGCGCGTGCTCGCCTTTCGCAGCAAACGCGTCTACCTGGACGGCGAGGTCAAGACACCTGGCCCGCAGAACATCGACGATGTACCCATGACCTTGGTCGAGGCGTTGAATCGGGCAGGCGGAATCAATGTGCTGACAGGCGATAACAGCCGTATTCGCATCTCGCGCAATGGGAAGAACTACTACGTCAATTTGCCAGCGCTACTCCAGCAAGGGACTGACCCTGCCCGTATCCTGCTGCGCAATGGCGACATCGTTCGCGTGGAACAACGCGAGGACAGCAAGGTCTTCGTGACTGGGGAAGTCGTTCGCCCCATGAGCATCCTGCCGCGCAATGGTCGCCTGACGCTCAATGAAGCTATCGGCGAGGCCGGCGGCGTCAATCCCGTCTCCGCGGATGCCCGGGAGCTCTATGTCATTCGCAAGAGCGCGGATGGTGACGCAGAGATATTCCATCTTGACGGTAAATCGCCGGTCTCGTTGGCACTGGCTGAGTCCTTCGAACTCAAGCCGAAGGACGTCGTCTATGTCGATGCTGCCGGCGTAGTCCGCTGGAGCCGCGTGATCAACCAGTTGTTGCCGAGCGGCAATTTCGTAACTGGTGCTGCGAACGTCGCGAAATGATCAATACCGTACTCGTCGTGTGCATTGGAAATATTTGCAGGAGCCCTATGGCGGAAGGGCTCCTGAAGCAAGCGTTGCCTGATATCAATGTTGTCTCCGCTGGCCTCGGTGCATTAACCGGCCAGCCTGCGGATCCGTTCGCTATCGAGCTGATGCAAGAAATGAACATCGATATCTCGGCCCATCGTGCCCAGCAACTCGGTCGGCCCATCGCCACCGCAGCGGATCTGATCCTGGTGATGGACAACGAGCAGCGGCAAGACATCCAGCGACTACATCCGGCCACCACAGGGCGAGTGTTTCGCATGGGCGAGCTCGCCAAATTTGACATACCCGATCCGTACCGCGACGCTCGCACCGCCTTCGAGAATGCGCTGCAACTGATTCAGCGCGGCGTGGAAGCCTGGGTGCCGCGCATCCGGGCGCTTCGTTAACAGAATTAGTAGTAGAGCCTATGAACCAGAACCCTCCTCCTGTCGTTATGGCCGGGCCTCCGGAAGACGAGATTGATCTCGTTCACTATCTGGACGTGCTGCTGGCTAGTCGTTGGCTGATTGTGTCCATTGCCGGAATCGTATTGGCATTGGGAGTGGCTTATGCATTTCTTGCGCGGCCAGTCTACCAAGCAGATATCTTGGTGCAGGTCGAAGATAGCCCCAATAGCGCTAATAGTCTGTTGGGGGACGTGTCTAGCCTGTTTGATGTCAAAGCGTTAGCGACAGCCGAGATTGAGATAATCCGGTCTCGCATGGTTGTGGGAAAAGCAGTCGATAACTTGCACCTCTATATTTCCGCAAAGCCAAATTATCTACCCTTCGTGGGCGCATGGATTGCCAGCAGAGCCAAGGGTTTGTCTGAGCCGGGACTCTTTGGGCTTGGTGGTTTTGCCTGGGCTAAGGAGGCGATCGGTGTTGAGCAATTTGATGTGCCAGAGTCTCTTGAGGGCGAAAAATTCAAATTGATAACACTAGGCGACGGTCGCTATCGTCTTGAGCAATCCAGCTTGGATGAGCCCATTGAAGGGCACGTCGGTAGGCCGGTGAAGGTAAATCAGAACGTAGGCAGCATTACACTACTTGTAACTGACATAAAGGCCAAGCCAGGGATTGTATTCAACCTTGTGCGGAACTCACAGTTGCAGACGATTGAGAATCTTCAGGATCAATTAAGGATTGCTGAGAAAGGTAAGCAAAGCGGTATTATTGGTGCTTCATTGGACGGTACCGACCCTAGACTTACCGCTAGCATCCTGAATGAAATCGGTGGCGAGTATGTTGCGCAAAATATCAAGAGAAAGGCTGCTGAGGCTGAGAAGTCGCTGGTATTCCTCGGAGATATGCTGCCGCAACTTAAGGCTGAGTTAGAGCGAGCTGAGGTAAAGTATAACGAAATGCGTAACAAGCGTAATACGTTTAATCTCAGTGAAGAAGGGAAGGCATTCTTGCAGGAAAGCGTGACGGCGGAGACTAGTCTGCTAGAACTAAAGCAGAAGCGTACAGAACTGTTGACACGTTTTACTGCAACACATCCGGGGGTGCAGGCGATTGATAAGCAGATCGCAGTAATGAGTGCAAAAGTGGATGAAATGACTGCACACATGAAGACATTTCCCAATGTCGAGCAAGATACTATGCGCTTGATGCGTGATGTGCAGGTCAACAATGATCTCTATGTAGGACTGCTGAACAACATGCAGCAGCTGAAACTCGTCAAGGCAGGCAAAGTTGGCAATGTTCGAATGCTGGACAACGCGCCGGTCCCGGAGGAACCCATAAAACCTAAGAAGGGCTTGATTGTCATGATGGCCGCTATCCTTGGCCTATTGATAGGCATCATCGCTACGTTCGTGCGCAATGCTTTGTATGGTGGTATCACAGATTCACAGGATATTGAGCAGCATACGGGCCTAAGTGTCTACGCAACCGTGCCTTTGTCGGTAGCCCAAACATTCCTCACTGAAGAAATTCGCCAGCGCAAGCGTGGAAAATTTGTGTTGGCAGATCGTAATCCCAATGAGCCCTCGATAGAGAGCCTACGCAGTCTTCGCACTGCATTGCAGTTCGCCATGCTTGATGCGGACAACAATCGTGTGCTACTGACGGGGCCTACGCCGGGGGTCGGAAAGTCCTTTATTTCAGCTAATCTCGCTGTCGTGATGGCAACGGGAGGAAAACGCGTTCTGCTGGTCGATGCCGATATGCGTAAGGGCCATCTTAATCAATATTTCGGGAAGGATCGCAATAACGGTCTTTCGGACGTGTTGATAGGCAATGTCAGCTTCAACGAGGCGGTGCATTACGGCGTGTTCGAGAATCTGGATTTCCTGAGTACAGGCAGCCTGCCACCAAATCCGGCCGAACTGTTGCTAAACGAGCGCATGGCGAAGCTTCTCCAGGAAGTCGGTGAGCGATATGACCTGGTGCTAATCGATACCCCGCCGGTACTGGCTGTCTCGGATACGGCGGTACTGGCATCACGCTGCGGAACCGTGTTTCTCGTGACCCGTTTCGAAAAAACAACTATTGGCGAGGTAGCGGAATCCGCTAAACAACTGCGGCAAGCTAACGCTGATGTCAACGGTGTGGTCTTCAACGGCCTAGATCCGAACGCGTATCGATACGGTTATGGCTCGAAGTACGGACGGTACCGGTATGCCTACTATGGTTATGCACCGGAATCCACGCCGCCACAGATCACGGCCGGAGGAAAATAAATTCTATCAGAAGCGATATTTTAACAAGTAGGGATAGGGTCAACGCCGGATAAATATACCGGCGGCTAAGCCGGCAACCGATCGGCCAAATATCAGCCAGCTCAATGAGGCTGGTGAATCTTGCTTGATGGGGTAGTAAGCACAGAGTCGTGGACGCGTCTGACTATCACCTTCCCATCGGCCACCCGTGAAGTAGGACGATTGTGGCAACGCAATCGGGCATTCAGGGGATTTCTCCAATTGCAGGGGTAAGCCGCCGCCGCCTGGCGGCGTGCCCTGTCTCGTCGTGCTGACGAGAAATGGGCTGACTGAAGGTTGAATTGGCACAAGGAGAAGTCAGATGGAAGAGCCTGCTGTGATCATTCCCGTTGTCTTGTGCGGTGGTTCGGGAACCCGCCTCTGGCCGTTGTCGCGCGAGGGCTATCCAAAGCAATTTCTCAACCTGCTGGGCAACCGTTCGTTGCTGCAGGACACATTGCTGCGCATCAGGGAGATTCACGGGGTCGGAGCACCGCTGCTCGTCACCAGCCACGCACATCGCTTCATGGTGGCCGAGCAGGCCAGGGAGATCGGGAGCAGCGACGCCGCTTTCATCCTCGAGCCGCATGCGCGGAACACGGCGCCGGCCGCGGCCGCGGCGGCGCTGTACGCTCTCGCCGCAGGGCAGGATCCCCTGATGCTGGTGCTTCCGTCGGACCACTTGATCCGCGATGCATCCGCGTTCGCGGACATCGTGAAGCAAGGCGTGATGGCCGCGCAGGACGGGGCGCTCGTCACCTTCGGCATCGCGCCAACGGCCCCCGCCACGGGATATGGATACATCAAGGCCGGCGGAAGCTGCACGCAGTGGAGTTACGACGTTGCCCGCTTCGAGGAGAAGCCGTCGCAGGCCCGCGCCAGCGAGTTCCTGGCCGAGGGCAGTTATTTCTGGAACAGCGGCATCTTCCTGTTCCGGGCGTCGGCATTCCTGGCTGAACTGGAGTCTTTCTCGCCGGAAATCCTTCGCGCGGTGCAGGAATCCGTGAACCTCGGGCGGAAGGATCTCGATTTCTTTCGCCTCGACGAAGCGGCCTTCGCGCGTTGCCCGAGCAACTCCATCGACTACGCCGTCATGGAGCACACCAGCCGTGCGCAGATGGTGCCGTTTGCCACCGAATGGAGCGACGTCGGCGCATGGGATGCCGTCTGGGAACTTGGCGCCAAGCAGGAAGACGGCAATGTCATCGTGGGCGACGTGCTGACGCACAACGCCAGGGATTGCCTGGTCCATGCCTCCCATCGCCTGGTTGCCGTGGCGGGCGTGGAGGACGTGATGGTGATCGAGACGCCGGACGCCGTGCTGGTGGTGCACAAGGACCAGTGCCAGGACGTCAAGACCCTCGTGGACATGGTGCGCAGGCAAGGTCGCAGCGAGGCTGCCGACCACAGGAAGGTCTATCGCCCGTGGGGCAGCTATGACTCGGTTGACGAAGGGCAGCGCTACCAGGTCAAGCGCATTACGGTGAAACCCGGCGCGAAGCTCTCCATGCAGATGCACTACCACCGCGCCGAACATTGGATTGTAGTCAAGGGCACGGCCCGAGTGACATGTGGAAGCGAGACGTTCCTGCTCAGCGAAAACCAGTCCAGCTACATCCCACTGGGCACCGTCCACCGGCTGGAAAACCCCGGCAGCGTGCCCCTTGAGCTGATCGAGGTGCAGAGCGGCAGCTATCTGGGCGAGGACGATATCGTCCGCTTTGACGACGTGTATGGCCGCGCTCCCGCTGCCGACTCTAAGACCGAATTGGCCTGATCGACCCGAACTACGGAACTGAATTCTTACCATGACCAAGACGAACCAAAAGACCGCACTCATCACCGGCATTACAGGCCAGGATGGGTCTTATCTAGCCGAGTTCCTGCTGGAAAAGGGATACATTGTTCACGGTATCAAGCGCCGCGCCAGCTCGTTCAATACCTCGCGCGTAGATCACGTCTATCAGGATCCGCACGTCAGCCACCGGAATTTTGTGCTGCACTACGGAGAC
The DNA here is from genome assembly GCF_058789195.1 of Cupriavidus sp. FW216-B1. Taxonomy (NCBI): domain Bacteria; kingdom Pseudomonadati; phylum Pseudomonadota; class Betaproteobacteria; order Burkholderiales; family Burkholderiaceae; genus Cupriavidus; species Cupriavidus sp. FW216-B1. The sequence goes on from NZ_JBYTEL010000001.1 coordinate 197,673, forward strand.
CTGAGCGACAGCAGCAACCTGATCCGCATCGTGCAGCAGACGCAGCCGGACGAGATCTACAACTTGGGTGCGCAAAGCCATGTGGCAGTGAGCTTTGAATCGCCGGAATACACGGCAGACGTGGATGCGCTCGGCACGTTGCGGCTGCTCGAAGCAATCCGCATTCTCGGCCTGGAAAAGAAGACGCGCTTTTACCAGGCGTCTACCTCCGAGCTATATGGCTTGGTGCAGGAAATTCCGCAGAAGGAAACCACGCCGTTCTATCCGCGCAGCCCATATGCCGCCGCGAAACTCTATGCCTACTGGATTACTGTGAACTATCGGGAGTCTTACGGCATGTATGCCTGCAACGGCATTCTGTTCAACCATGAAAGCCCACGTCGCGGCGAGACCTTCGTGACCCGCAAGGTCACGCGTGGACTGGCCAATATTGCCCAGGGCCTGGAGAACTGCCTGTACATGGGCAACATGGATTCGCTGCGGGACTGGGGGCATGCGCATGACTACGTGCGCATGCAATGGCTGATGCTGCAACAGGAGCAGCCGGAGGACTTCGTCATCGCCACGGGCAAGCAGGTGAGCGTCCGGGAGTTCATAGGCAAGAGCGCCAAGCAATTGGGTATTACGTTGCGCTTCGAGGGGGAAGGCGTTGATGAGGTTGCACTAGTGGATGCTATCGACGGTGACAAGGCTCCCGCGCTAGCGGTTGGAGATGTCATTGTTAAAGTAGACCCGCGATATTTCCGTCCCGCCGAAGTGGAGACGCTCCTAGGTGACGCCACAAAGGCAAAAGAAAAACTCGGATGGGAACCCGAGATACAGCTTGATGAGATGATCTCCGAAATGGTGGCAAGTGACCTAGACCAAGCGTGTCGTCATGCTTTGCTGAAACAGCATGGATTTGATGTCACCGTAAGCGTGGAGTGAATGAAATGAGCAGGAATCCAAGGATTTACGTTGCCGGTCATCGCGGTATGGTTGGAGGTGCAATAGTTCGACACCTGAAAGCGATATCGAATGCCGAAATTATTACTCGTGATCGTTCAGATCTTGACCTCACAGATCAACACGCAGTTCGAGATTTTTTTCATGAGGAAATGATCGATCAGGTTTATCTTGCGGCGGCGAAAGTGGGTGGAATTCATGCCAATAATACCTACCCTGCTGATTTTATCTATCAGAACATAATGATAGAGGCCAACATCGTCCATGAAGCATGGCGTACTGGAATTCAACGGCTTCTTTTTCTGGGTAGCAGTTGTATTTATCCAAAGTTGGCATTGCAACCAATGAGTGAAGATGTTTTGCTGACGGGAGAATTGGAGCCGACAAACGAGCCATACGCAATCGCAAAGATAGCAGGAATTAAGCTATGTGAAAGTTATAATCGACAATATGGGACGGATTTTCGTAGTGTCATGCCTACCAATCTTTATGGTCCCGGAGACAACTACCATCCGAATAATAGCCACGTCATCCCTGCACTTATCCGACGGTTTCATGAGGCAAAATTGGAGAATAAAACGTCCGTCGAAATTTGGGGGACGGGTCAACCTCGCCGGGAATTTCTCTATGTAGATGACATGGCCGATGCATGTGTTCGAGTTATGGAGGTTGAGAAAGAAATTTATGAAAAAAACACGGAAGTCACGTGTTCCCATCTGAATGTTGGAGTGGGGCAGGATATAAGCATCAAGGAGTTGGCGGAGCTCATACGGGAAACCGTTGGGTATGGTGGCGAAATCTCCTTCGATATAAATAAGCCAGATGGACCTCCACAGAAGCTACTAAATATTGATCGTATAAATAGGTTTGACTGGGTGGCGCCAACGAAATTGAGGGATGGCTTAGCTGAGACGTATAAGAGCTTTCTTATTGAGTCAAATAGACGAAATTAAGGTTGATTGATCTATGTTGTTGTCGTGTTGTTAAGGGTCGCTTGTGCCTACATCACATAACTTAATAAGCAGGGTTCTCCATGCCATTAGCTGGGGGACTCTTGGTGCAATTGCGTCGCGAGCAGTGAGCATCATTACGAATGTTTTGGTCGCGCGCCAACTGGGACGGGAAAGCTTTGGGATGTTTGGCCTGATTCAGTCCACCGTCCTGCTATTCTCTGTGCTTGGTGGTTTTGGTGCTGGTCCATCGATAACCAAATTTTGCTCTCAATACCGAATTGTTGATAGGATTAAGTGTTCACGGGTGGTGTCATTCTTTTGTGTCATTGGCATAATTTTTGTCATCATTATATCTGTTGGAATGTATTTCGGGGCCGGGCTCCTGGCCGGGTATGTATTTGGCAATAGACAGGCTACCCACGGATTTGAAATCGGTTCGGTGGCCGTTTTCTTCTCTGGTGTTATGGCTCTTGCTACTGGGCTGCTGTCAGGTCTGGAGAAATATAAAGTAAATGCTTTTGTCAGTTTCTTGACTGCCGCATTGGCATTTGTAATCTGTATCCCTGCCACAAGATATTACGGATTAGAAGGTGCCCTAGTAGGTTTTTCATTCGCAACAACTGTGGTGTCAGTAATCACAATCTGGCTGGCTTATAAAATATATGTTGATGATGGGTTCAGGCTAACGACGAGTATTAAGGGGATCGAGAAAGGTTTGGTAAAGAGATTTGCTATTCCAACATTGCTCGGGAGCCTTACGAATACTGGAGTCACTTGGTTCAGCTTGGCGATGCTTGGTTGGTCAAATGGCGGAGCATATGAAATAGCCGCCATAAATGTTGCAAATCAATGGAGAGGGGCGATTCTGTTCTTGCCATCTGCCATTGGTGCGGCCCTAGTGCCAATAATATCGAACTCAATGGTAGGTGAGGAGACAGGGAATGCCAAACGTGTTCTTTATATTGGTATTTTGACAAGTTTCTCTGTATCTATTATTGCGTTCGGAGGGCTTCTTTTTTTTAGGCAAGATATAGCTATCATGTATGGCGGGGAGTTTAAAGATACAGGCCGAGTAATTTCCGTAATGGCGATTTCTGCGGTAATTACATCTATGTGTAACGTCATGTCGCGGTATGTAATGGCTACCGGTGAGATGTGGAGAAGTTACGGATACGATGTCTTGTGGTCTGCAAGTCTAATTGGATCCGCAACTTTTCTGGTTGCCAAGGCGGGTGCATTTGGATTGGCTATTGCTTATCTTTTTGCCGCAGCGATGCAATTCCTGTTTCAGATGTTTGATGGCTATCGTCTGTTGAGGAAAAAATGATATGAATGTCATAGAAACTGTGGCGCTGATTCAGTTTCTGATAACCATTGGGGCGATTACTATTGGGAGAGTGATATATAAATTATCTCCATTGGTCGGCCTATTTTCTGCGCTACTTGTTTGCCCGGTTCCTATATTTGTTGTGGGGATGAGTTCGGCCGGCTTCATATATTTTTCCGATCTAATCGGATTGTTGGTTCTGTTGGTGGTCTTAGCTAAAGGCCGATTTGATATTTCCACGCTAAGTGGCGGTCGAGTAACATATGGAATGGTTGTAATTACGTTGGTTATTATTCCATTGGTCGCATCTATTGTCACGACAATGCGCGATGGAAATGGTGATGGACGATGGATCTTGCTTGGTTTATTTCGTGGAATTTCATATGTATTTATCTTTGTTGCTGCTTCTAAGTATGCGGTTGATCATCCGGAAAAAATAAAATCGGTCGTTTGTGTTCAGGCTATAACTATTACTTCGGTATGCGGAATTGGGATTTTGCAGTTCTTCCTGAATCTAAATCTAGATCTTTGGAATGAATACGCGAATTACGATTTTACTGAATGGATCGGTGGATTTGGGCACGGCTTTATGGGGCTGTATCGCGGCGCAATTGGTGCATGGACGGCAGGTATGGCCGCCGTCATCATATCGGTTACAAATCGGCAGAGGTTTGGAGCCTTATTGGCCGTGCTATTTATAATATTTGGCTTGGCGGCAAATGTGCTGGTGGGTAGCCGGCAGGGTCTTGTTGGTACATTGATTGGACTCATTATTAGTTTGATTCTAGGGGTAAGAAATAAGAAGAACAAGATTAGAAGTCATTCGGCGGGGATATTTTTTTCGGTTACATTAATTGTCGGGGCGGCTCTCTTGTTTGGTGGGAATGGAATATCAAATCAAACGGGAGATGTTGGGGAGTGGCTTGGTAATCGATTCGATCTCTTCTCATCCGGAAGTGAAACAATCGATGAGGCCAAGAATAGAGATCCTCGGATGCCGTTGATACTCGATAGGGTTGCTAATGCGCCAGAGAATTATCTGATCGGGTTAGGATACGGTCGAGTTATTTCCGAGGCAATGGGTAGTGGACTTGACCTAATATATGTCGACTCTGAGTTACTCTGGACACTGCAGCAAACGGGCTTTATTGGGATTATTTCCTACGTTCTGATGATCGCGATAATTCTGTCAAGGGTGGCTAAAGGAGGACGGAGAGGGGGAGGAGGGGATCAGCTAGATAAAATTGTAATGGGTGGTTCCCTTGTTTGCGTCGGTATCTTTTTGACATACGGCCATTTCTTCTTGTTGCATGTCCAGTCGTCACAAGCCCCCGTTGCATATTGGAATTGGCTCATGCTTGGTTTTTGTATGGCGACACCCTCACATTTTCGTGTGAATTTGAAAGTCGAGGATGAGAAATGAAAATCCCGAAAATATCCATAATTATCCCTACATACAATATGGCTAGATTCTTGCCTGATTGTCTCGGAACCCTGAGAAGGCAAAACTACCAGAATCTAGAACTCATAATTGTCGATGGACTTAGTACTGATAATATAAGTGAAATCGTCGAGGCTAATAGAGATATTGTTGATATTTTTATAAGTGAGCCAGATCAGGGACAAGGCGATGCCGTAACAAAGGGATTGAGAATTGCAACTGGGGACATTTGTCACTGGCACGCCGCCGACGATATATTTATGCCAAATGCCCTCGATCATGTCGCGGAAGCGTTCAATAGAAATCCGCAGATAGATCTGCTAATTAGTGATGGATGGGCTTTTGATACGCACCACATTGTACGCACGGGAAAGTGCCGATGGATATCGTACGAGCGATCGCTCTTTTTCAAGGGGCGCTTTCAGTCCGACTGCGCATACTGGCGTCGAGAGATCACGCATAACGCACTTCCGCTAGACATTGAGAAACCGCTTACTGTTGACGAGGACTTCTTTCTTCGGCTGTGGAATGGGAGGCCTCATCTTTGGCTTTCTGAGCCGCTTGGTGCATTTCGCATGCACGGCGAGCAGGTTTCACAAACGGTTGACCGCTCAGTAGTCTGGATGGATCGACATCAAACGAGAAAGAGAATTTTTGAAGAAAAATCAATAACAGATACTGATGCTGCCGTTGCGCGAAAGCGATTATTTTCTGAATATATTTTATATGATTTAATTCTTCCCAGGGTAACAGATATGGGTGATAAATTCATGCGACTGGTGCACCGCGATTTTAATCGCCGTCGCTTTCATAAGTGGCTGATGAATGAGTGGATCGGAGGAGCTAGAAATGTGTGAAGGTATGGAGAATTTTACAATAGGAATAACCACAAAAAATCGCAGAGAAGACTTAAATTATACTCTTAAAAAATTAATCGATCTTGGTCTTTGTGATATTCCAGTAATCTTGATTGATGATGCATCTGATATTGAAATATTTGATGATGAGGTGAATAAAAAATTTTCTAGAATGAGGGTTATAAAAAATAAAAATGGGCGAGGTCTGATAGCTAATAGAAATTTGATGGTTTCCTTATCTGAGACGCCATTCTTCATAAGTCTTGATGATGACTCTTGTTTTAGAGATAAGCCTGATTTCTCAGATATCGAGAGGGTTTTTTATGCCGATCATAGAGTTGCTGCTCTACAATTGAATAATGTTGATGTTAATTTCGGCTGCAATCCAAGTGACCGGCTGGAGTTATATCAAGTTCAAATGTACACAGGCTGCGGCCATGTGCTCCGTTGTGCTACCTTTCTCGCGCTGGGTGGGTATAGAGAGTATTTTATGCACATGTGTGAGGAGCGAGATTTTAGCCAAAGGGCGTGGAGAAATGGATATTGTGTGATGATGTACCCGTGGCTGATTGTCGATCATCTCAGGAGCCCCGTGGCACGAAATGTGGTGAGAAACACCAAATTTCTCGTTCGTAACACTGTTCTATTCAATTTTCTCAACTATCCGATTTGGTTTGGCTTAGCCAGGGCGATGGGGGTTGGCCCTATTTCTATTTTCAAAAACTTCAGAGAGCCTACTCTAATTGCCGCCTCTGCGGAGGGTTGGCTAAGTGGCCTGGGGATGGCATTAAGGCGGTTGCTTGAGCGTTCGCCGATGTCCATTTCTCAATATCGGAAATTTCGGCAACTACCGATGCGTAGTTGAATCGAAATATAGTGTGTAGTTGTTAGGGTATTGGGTATTCCGTTAATCCGTCTTGTGACTGTGTGAGGTTATGAATGAAAATTGCAGTTGTATACCATTATTTTCCTCACTACAGAAAGGGGGTGTTTGAGGAGTTGTCGGCTCGATATAAAGATGTAACATTTATCAGCAGCGACTGGGATTCACTGGAGGGCATTCCAAGGTTGAGTGTGGAAAATCTCGGTACGGCAGTTGAGTTTCCATCATTGCGACTTGGTAGAATGATATATCAAAGAGGACTCTGCTCATATGTTTTTAAAGAGCGATTTGATGTAGTGATATTTTTGGCAAACCCTAATTTCGCTAGTACTTGGTTGGCGGCTTGTATCGCTAGATTACGAGGATCGCGTGTAATATTCTGGGGGCACGGATTTCTGCATGGCCAGGTTAATATCAAGAACAGAATAAGAAAGATATATTTTAAATTGGCAAATGCAAGTTATGTTTACGGGTATGGGGCAAAGAAAAATGCAGTTGCGCTGGGTTTTGACCCGACGCACGTTCACGTTGGATTTAATTCGCTGGATTACGGCGCGCAATTAGTAATCCGGGAGCGACTGTTGGGGGCACAAGTGAATTTGTGTGGTGATGTGTTTCACATACTTTGTGTATCTCGCCTGACTGAGTTGTGTAAATACGATTTATTGATTCGTGCAATTGCCCTTTTCAGTGACGAAGAGAGGGAAAAAATAAGACTCGAATTTGTTGGGGCGGGGCCGGCGGAGCTCAAATTAAAAGATCTTGCAGCCGATCTCGGAATTCATGCGACATTTCGGGGGGCAATATACGACGAAGAAGTCGTGGCGGGTCGAATTTTCTCAGCAGATGTCGTTGTGTCTCCAGGGAAGGTCGGGTTAACAGCTATACACAGTATGACATACGGTACACCTGTTATAACACTCGGAAAACCGGATGAGCAGATGCCGGAATATGAGGCAGTCATTGATGGGGTCACGGGTATTCTATATGAGAGTCAGTCGGCGGCTGGAATAAATTCTGCGCTCGTGAGATTCAGATCTATATTCTTGAACCGGAAGTTAACACGAGAATGTTGTTTCCGGGTCGTGGATGAGATTTATAATCCGAGATCTCAGGTGGACGTAATAGAGCGTGCCTTTCATGGATTACCGGCAAAAGAAGGAAATGATGTGAGTGCACTTGTATGGTGAAACTTGCTAGATCTGCATTTCGGCTTCTTCGTTCATTTTATTGGCGACTTAGGAAGGGCCTTTTTAAAACGCATTATACATTTTTAATGGGCGGCGATTCTGATATTTCGCGGGATTTGCGTGCCGGTAGCTATTGCTATGTTGGGCCAGGATGCTTGATCGGTCCGGGGGTGACGCTTGGAAATTACACTATAATCGGTCCGGCAGTTAGAGTGGTTGGTAACGATCATGTTTTTGATATACCTGGTGTACCTGTGGTATTTTCAGGTAGGCCTCCTTATCGAAAGACCGAAATTGGTCAAGACGTATGGATTGGCGCGGGGGCGATAATTATCTCCGGCGTGTCGTTGGGCGATGGATCCATTGTTGCAGCGGGTTCAGTCGTAACGAGAGATGTGCCTCCTTACGCGATAGTAGGTGGGGTCCCCGCTAGATTTATGCGTCCCAGATTTGATAAGGAGGAGGATATGATTGCACATCGGAATTTCCTGGAATCTCCATCACGTGGCGGTAGGTATGCAGATCGGATCGCTGTCCTTGATTAAGCGCAATTGGCATTAGAGAACAAGGCAGCACAGTTCCCGGAGGTGTCGTGTGTTGTTGACTGAGTCGAGTTGAATTTTCGCGATCGTGAGATGGCGAGGCTAGAGTCATCGAGTTACGAAGCTTATCACATACCACTATGTACTGATTTCAGCCTTGCATGGAGATAGTCTGATTTGGCTAACGTACCGTGAGGGATAGATACGGCACTCACTATTTCGACTTATCTTGTATTGTATGGCGGCTGGCGTGTAACCTCCCATGAAAAGTCGAGCCTCTTGATAACTGGCTGAAAGATAATCTCGAGAATGTAGGCGCAGCTCAAGGCTCCAATAATTGAAAAGGTGATTTCTGCTGGGCGAGGGAGAGCTGCGGAGTATACTATTGTTATTATTGGTTGGTGTGAAACATATAGTCCGTAGGAAATAGGTGCCAGGTAGATGAGTGGCGCATAAATTTTCCGTGGTATGCTATTAATGTTTTTCGTTGCTATTAAAGTAATAACAAAAAATAATCCGGCGGAAAAGTGGCGTAATTGTGGTGTTGATTCCACGCCGACAGAGAGATGATGCCCTGCGGCTATCGCCCGGATGGCTGGAGTCGCCCAGATCAGTATATTTGTAGAAAGAAGAGGAAAGGGGAACGTTTAGCCTTTTATTGATATTGACTTAGTTTCGGGTAAATCTCTTGCTAGTTCGAGACCTGTCCACCAGATGAAAAAATAGGAGGAAAAGAGAAAAGGCTGCTCTGGTTTTATTAGGAAAAATATCCATCCTGATGTGGGGAAGGTGAAAACGATTGTGCACCTATTTCGATGTGTGAGATTATTTTTCTAAAAATACAAGGCCGTGAATGCTATATAAAACCACCACTCATACGATAGTGGCCATAGTGGTGAGTCCGAGCAAAGTGGTGCCACCTAAGTCTCACTCTTGATAGTCGCAATATCCTGCAACATTGCGAGATTACCTAATACACCCTCTGCACTCAGGCACGTAGTGTCACCAACTACTACACTGGCAATTAATCCCAATGCTAATGCAATTGTAGATATCGGATAAATTCGCGGTGCACGATAAAGTCACCGGCAGATTGGGAGTGGCGCAGATTCGAATGTGAGTAAAAGATTAAGAACCCGGAAACCAGAAAAACAGAATAACTGCTTCCTGTCCGAATCTTGTGAGGATTTCGAATTTGGTGGGGGAGAATGGATTGGGGTGGTGTAGTAAAGTGTATAGTGCAGAAAATCCTAGTGCGCCTTCAAGTGCCTCAAATTTTATTTTTTGATTTTGTGAGGGTTTATGATATTTGGTCTGGCTAATAGGGCCCTTCCCCGTATCTCGGTGGATGGGATTCTGCCAATAATTGGATGTGCATGCACACAGCCATCAATGTAAGCATAGGTGCACGTTACTAATTACGTGTCCCGGCTATGTTGTGCTGCTTACTCAGTTGATCTGTCTTCAAAGTGATCAGATACTCATAGATCGACTGCAGCGTTGCATAGGTGAACCCTGCCTTTCCATCCAGGAATCCACGCTTGCCGATGTAAAGCACAAAGAATTTCACCAATGGTCGCATCGGGATGCGATAAAAAATTTCTTTCTGGTGGAATCGTCTTTCGTGAAAATCGCGGCTCATCAAGGCTTTCAGCACACTGAACTCTGTCTGGCCACGCCGGTTTTCGATGATCTGCTTGGCTTCCAAATCGCTATAGCTGTTATGCCTTGCCACCCAATGCTGCATTCCCTTGCTGAAGGGGAAGTGGTCGAGATATCCGGTGATGCGGGCGGTCGGCCCATCGGGGATGGAGATGGGATTCACCAGCCGTTCGTAGCGCATCTTCTCGGGGCGGAACAGCCGAAGATAGTATGGCGAGGTTTGTACATGCTTCAGCCATGTCCCCATGAAGAAATCCCGGCGCTGGATGCTAAAGGCTACCTCGTGTTTGGCTGATTCGATAGCCTGTCGGGCGCTCTGGACCAGCTCGGGTGTCATCCGCTCATCCGCATCGATATAGAACACCCACGGATGCTTGAACTTGATGTTGGCCAGTCCCCAGTTCTGATGACTTGCCCAGTTATCGAATGGGCGTTGGGTGACTTTGGCCCCGAAGGCGTTGGCGATCTCCACCGTTGCATCGGTGCTGACGGAGTCGTATACATGGATGTCGTCCGACCAGGCCACGCTTTCCAGGCAGCCGGGAAGGTCCTGTTCCTCGTTCTTGGTCAGGATGAGGATAGAGATACCGGGGCTTTCATTTTTCATGCTGCGTTCTCTTGCCGATGGGTTTTGCCGGTACGCCGGCATAGACCGTCCAGGGAAATTCCAGGTTCTTGCTGACAACGGACCGTGCCGCAATGACGGCGCCTTCGGGTAGGGTCACGCCATGTGAGATGAACGCTTCAGCGCAGATCCAGACCCGGCAGCCCACCGTGATGGGTTCTGCGATGAGCTGAAAATTCGAGGAGTTGTAGTCGTGTGAGCCGCCACAGAGATGGACACCTTGCGATATCACGCTGTAGTCGCCAATCGTCAACTGATTCATGTTGTAAAGCGTCACCCCGTCCGCAATGCCGACGTTGCTGCCGATCTCCAGATTCCAGGGGGCCCAGATCTTGACGGCCGGATAGACGTGCACGTGAGCGCCCAGCCGTGCGCCGAACAAGCGGAGCAGGAAGGCACGCCAGATGTGCAAGGGGCGAGGGCTTGGGCGGAACAGAAAGAGCCATACCCAGTTCCACAATTGCCGGGCGATTCTGTTCCGCAGGGTGAAGGAGGGCTCGACTGTCGGGTCGTTTCCCTCGATGATCATCGTCGGGGGACTTGGAGCCTGTGCGTGCATGTTGTCCTTTGGCTGTTTATGCGCTGCGGGGGCGTTCGCCGGCAGGATTCTCGCGAAGGACGTCTGCGACGTGAGTCGTAAAACGCGTCAGCAGACTGTCCAGGGCCAGAGTTGTCTCCGCATACTGGCGCGCGGCTGTGCCAAGCGCTGTCCGGAGGGCTTCGTTGCCGGCCAGGGAAAACACGGCGTCGGCTACCGCCGAGGCATCTCCCGGGCTGACCGTGATGCCACGACCGCTGACTACGTCGGCCACCTCGGTGCCATCGGCTGCCGTGGCGACAATGGGGCGCCCACTCGCAAGCATTCCCGTCAGCTTGGATGGCATGACGAGATCGGCTGCATCTGCGCGTTGAGGCAGGAGATGAATATCTGCGCTTGCCAGGAGTGATGGCAGGCGCTCGATGGACTGCAGAGGGAGAAAATGCGCGCGATTCAGCCGCGCGCAAGTTTCTTCCAGCGCTGCCTTGCCGGGGCCACTCCCGCAAAAGACGAAATGGATGTTCTGCGAGTCCTGCAGCAGGTTGGCTGCCCTGCCAAGGATTTCCAGGCCCTGCTTGTGGCCCATGTTTCCGGAGTAGAGCGCGACCACGGCGTCGGCCGGAATGTTCAGTTCATCCCGAATCGCATGATCGTTGACTTCTGGGTGGATGGTCTCCACGTCTACCCAGTTGGGGAAATGAACAAGCCGGCTACGGTCGACGCCCTTTGCTTCCGCAAGTCGCATCATGGCTTGAGAGATTGTGGATACTCTGTCAAACCAGCGCAGCAGTCGGTTCTCAATGCGTTCAACGATGCGCTTGGCTCGTTCGTTCTTTAGTATGCCGAGCGCGAATGCGGCGTCGACTTCAAAGTCCTGAATATGCAACCATGTCTTGCTTCCGAACAGCTTGGCAAAAAGGAGGGTTGCAGGGGAGCAGAACAGGGGGGGTTCGACGACAAAGACGACATCGGGTTTCCAGTGCGCCTGCGCGAACAGCACAGGCATGCTGCTGACGGCGAACGTGGCCAGGTGGAGGAGGCGCTTGAGCCCCGAAGGCTTGGCTGGTACCCACAACGGGGCGCGCAGAACGGTAACGCCGTTGCGCATTTCCCGCTTGTAGGAGCAGGCTTTGTAACCTTCGGAGACTTTCCACTCGGGATAGTACGGCGGTGCGGTAATGACACGTACCTCATGACCCTGCGAGACGAGCCATTCGGCCTGTTCGGCGGTGTATTTGCCTATGCCCGTCAGCTCGGGAGCATAGTTGAGGCAGTACATCAGGATCTTCATGGGCCTAGGCCTGGCGATAGTTGCTGGCCGCCGTGGCAGTGTCCTGTCGGCGCCCGGCAGCGAGCAGGGCAGAGGCTGCTTTCCGTCCAATGCCGTAGTACGTAAATCCCAGCTGGCTGAGCTCCGCCGGCTCATAGAGATTCCGCCCGTCAAAAATCACCGGCTCGCGCAGCGCGGCGGCAATGGCGGTAAAGTCCGGCGAGCGGAACGATTTCCACTCCGTCACCACGATCAACGCATTGGCGCCCTGCAGGGCGGCGGCCTGATCGACAGCGAAGTGGATGCGGGCAGCCGCGGTGCCTTCGTTGGCCAGATCCGCATGGATCGCGTGCCTGGCCTCTTCCATCGCCACCGGGTCAAAGGCCCGCACGCTGGCGCCGCGCGCCAGCAGTTCCTTGATGATCACGCGGCTCGGCGCGGCGCGCATGTCGTCGGTGTTGGGCTTGAAGGCCAGGCCCCAGAGGGCGAAAGTCAGGCCGCTGAGGTCTTCGCCGTAGTGCCCGATGATCTTCTGCACCAGGATGCGTTTCTGGTCGTGGTTGACGGCTTCCACCGCGGCCAGGATGCGCGGGGTCTGTCCGTGCTCGGCGGCGGTGTGCTCGAGGGCCTGTACGTCCTTGGGGAAGCAGGAGCCGCCGTAGCCGGTGCCGGCGTAGAGAAAGCTGTAGCCGATGCGGGGGTCGGAGCCGATACCCTGGCGCACCAGTTCGATATCGGCACCGACCACGTCCGCGAGGTTGGCCAGTTCGTTCATGAACGAGATGCGGGTGGCCAGCATGGCGTTGGCAGCGTACTTGGTGAACTCGGCCGACGCGATGTCCATGTTGAGGATGCGGTCGTGGTTGCGGGTGAAGGGGGCGTATAGCGCGCGCATGGCGTCACGTGCCTTCTGGCCGGCGGGGCCGGCATCGGTGCCGATGACGATGCGGTCCGGGCGCATGAAGTCTTCGATTGCTGCGCCTTCCTTGAGGAATTCGGGGTTGGACACGATGGCGAAGTCCAGCGCGGGCAACCCGCGCTCCTGCAACTGGGCGGCAATGCATTCGCTGACCTGGGTGCCGGTGCCCACGGGCACGGTGGATTTGTCGACCACGATCTTGGGGGTGGTCATGTAGCGGCCGATATTGCGGGCGGCCGCCAGCACATAGCGCAGGTCGGCGGAGCCATCTTCGTCCGGCGGGGTGCCCACGGCAATGAACTGGATATCGCCGAAACTGACGCTGGCTTCGATGTCGCTGGTGAAGCGCAGGCGGCCGGCGGCATGGTTGCGTTCGATGAGCTCCTTCAGGCCGGGTTCGTAGATGGGCACTTCGCCGGCGTTGAGCATCTCGATCTTGGTGGCGTCGAGATCCAGGCACAGGACGTCGTTGCCGAGTTCCGCCAGGCAGGTGCCGGTGACCAGGCCTACGTAGCCACTACCGATGATGGTGATTTTCATGAGCGCGTGTCGAGGGAGGTGAAGAGCGATCCGGGTTATTTGTGTCTTTGCGTGCCCAGGCGTTTGCCAGCGTATGAGCCAGCGAAAGCAGGGCGATGGCGAGTACGGCAGCCGTCAGGTCCGTGAGCAGGTCTGCCAGGTCGGACGAGCGGTACGGAAAGAACGATTGGATGACTTCATCGAGGCCGCCCAGCACGGCAATGCCCGCCAGCGTGATGACGGCCTTGTGCCGGGAGACAGCGAGATGGATGGCGGCGCCCAGGCAGGCATAGGCGCTCAGGTGCATGACCTTGTCGCCGAATTCCTGGTTGAGCGCCTGTGCCTTGCCGGGGAGGTTGCCCACCACCAGCATGGTCAGGTAGAACACGGCGGCGGCCGCGAGCCAGAGCCTGCCCTTGGGCGAGAACAGCGTCGCGGCGTTGCTGCCCGGGCGCGACGGTTCAATACGCATTCTGCCCAGTCCACCCCTTGAACGCCGTCCAGAAGATGATCCGCAGGTCCATCCAGAACGACCAGTTGCGGATGTAGAAGATGTCGTGCTCGACCCGCTTGGCCATCTTGTCCAGCGTATCGGTCTCGCCGCGATAGCCATTGATCTGCGCCCACCCGGTGATGCCGGGTTTCACGCGATGCCGCAGCATGTAGAAGTCGAGCTGTTCCTTGTAGATGTTGTTGTGGGCCATCGCATGCGGCCGCGGTCCCACCACGCTCATCTCGCCGCGCAGCACGTTGATGAACTGCGGCAGCTCGTCCAGGCTGGTGCGGCGCAGGAACGCGCCGATGGGCGTGATGCGGTTGTCGCCCTTGGTGGCCTGGGTGACGGTGCCGTGCTCGGCGTGCATCTTCATGCTGCGGAACTTGTAGACGTGGATCACGCGGCCGTCCATGCCGAGGCGTTCCTGCTTGAAGAAGACGGGGCCGGGCGAGCCGCGCTTGATCAGGATGCCGATCACGGCGAACAGCGGCGAGAGGGCGAGCAGGACGAGGGCGGCGAAGGTGCGGTCGAACACGGCCTTGACGGCGCCGCGCACGCCGAGCGAGGGCGGGCGGTTCATTTCCACCGCGGGCATGCCGAGGAAGTTGCCGACGTTGTGGTTGAGCAGGTCGAAGTCCAGCACGCTGGGCATCCACTTGATGTCGATGAAGTCGTTGCGCAGGGAGAAGGCGATCTCCTGCATGCGGCGGGATTCGGAGAGGGGCAGCGTGAGCCAGATCTCGTCGATGCCGTGCGCGCGCGAGAACTCGGCGATCTCCGCACTGTCCTTGATGCGCGGGCGGCCTTCGGGCGTGGTTTCGCCCTCGGGCGCGTAGATGCCGCTGACCTTGTAGCCGGTGCGGTGGCTGGCGGTGGCGCGCTGATACATCTCCTGGCCGGTGCGGCCGTAGCCGACGATCAGTACGCGCTTGTGGTTGATGCCGGCACCGCGCACCATGCTGAGCATGGAGCGGGTGGCGAGGTGGAGGAGGAACAGGCCGGCCAGCGAGAGCGCGTACCAGTAGATCATCCACAGGCGCGACAGGGCATCGATCTGATGCATGAAGTAGCACAGCAGCAGGCTGATGAGCCAGACCAGGGTCCACGCGGCAACCAGGCGCGTGGCCAGCGCGGCGAAGCTGCGTCCGCGCCATGAGGCGTAGAGGTCGAAGCCGGGCAGCACGATGAACGCGACCGCGCAGCCGAAGTACTGGATGAACTGGTGAATCGGTGCCGCCGCCCCGGGATCGGCCGGGAAGCGGAGTTCGGCGGCGACGTAGCCGGCGATCCAGATGGCACCTACATCGAACAGGCGCACCATCAGTGCCAACTGATCGTGATGCCTGGCAAACATGTCGCGATAGACTCCCATGATTCCCCCCGAAGTGTTCGCGTAGCAGGCGCCCGCATGCGCCGTGCTTTTCCCCCCGCTGGAAATTGACCTTGTGTGGCAGCCGGTCGTGCCGGTGCCATGCACAGTGCCGCGGCGTGGCCGCGGCGAGACAGAGGCAAAGTCGTGCTGGACTGCTTCCGCGGCAGTCACTCCATGGCGGGTGTGGCGCGGTGGCTGACCTGAGCCACCTGCGGCGTCCTTTGCAGACTGCCCATTGGAGTTGCAACGCTTCGTGCCTGGCCGGCGGCGCTGGCCGCGGCGGCATGCTTCTGTCTCTGCATTGGTGCGGATAATGCGGTGCAGCGAAACCTACCGGTACCCTGCATGAGAAGGGAACGCGTGGGGATCGGCGGCGCGTGTGCGCGCCGGCCGCGATTTTTTGAGACGCACAGTCGAGCGCCGCGGCGGGAGCGGGCTGCGCCGCGCATGCCGGCATTGCGCGCAGGCGCCCCGGCGATGGTGGCCCGTGGCGGCTGCCACGGCATTCATCAGCACGATGATCTGGCACGCATTCACCCGCTCCACCCGTAAGCGGCTCGACGCTTATCTTGCGTCTTTGCGGCACGTGGTGCCGCATGGCATCGATGGAGATGCGCGCGAGGCTGCGCTGCGGCGGCAGTCGGTGAAGAGCATGTCGCCGGGCAGGTGGCGGTCGATGGCGTCGTGAAAGGGAACCGTCAGGTTTGTCGTGCGTCACCTCCAGGTCCATGACGTGGCCGACGCGTTCGCGCCAGCGCGGTATCTTGCCCGCGGCGTTGCCGCGCGGGCTGCCGGAGGGGCTCGCGCGCGGGCGTGACTGTAGCGAAATTCGCCTGCGCGCGCTGGTGTCGGCGGCCTCATCCTTTTAGGCGATTGCCTTTCCCCGCATGCGCATGCACGCAAGGTCCGCGCTGGTTGTTACCCTGCTCAAGAAGGGATAAATGAGTACAACGAATCCCTCCAAAGGGGGGCGCGCATCGAAAGATTCTCGCGCAAAATCTCGGTCCGCCTAGTTAGTGTTTCGCGCAAACGCGATCAGGTTTCCTTGGGGCGGCATCTGGCGGCACGCGGGTCGTATGGTATTGGCGCCGGAGAGGTTTTCCATGGGGAAAGACTGGTCCAGATTGGTTGCAGGAAGGTCAAATCCGTCGGGGCAGGCATTGCGTCGGGCTGGCTGCTCCCCCGGTACGAAGCGGGATGGGAGGTGCCGGATCGCCGGCGCGGCTCTGCTTCCCGGTCAGCGGATTGTCTCCAGGTTCTATTAGAGATTTGCCGATGCATTCGGGGCGTCTCCTTGCCCTTCACGTCGTACAGGTGAGTATTGCCTCTGCGTGTGGGCATCTTCAACTCCACCAAGCGGTAGAGGCAATGGAAATAGAACAGAAGACGGTATTTTCGCGAGAGCAGCTGGATGCGTATTTCGCATCCTACGTGGGTATGGAAGGCGGGAATCCTGCGGCGGCTGTGTGGTTTTGCGACAGCACGCCTCATCCGTGGGTCGAGTCGCTGGTGGCGCCGCTGGTGCCGCGCGAGCATCCCGTGTCATGGGATGACGCATACCGTGGCAAGCACCGCCAGAGCATGGAGCGCTGGCAGTCGCACCAGAAGATCGCCCGGATCATGGCGGCGGCGCGTGCGCGCACCTTCGGCAGCTCGCTGAGCGAATGCGACTGGAAGCACTACTTCGACCACTATCTCTACGCGCCGCGCGGCGCGGAATTCAAGCTCAGCCTGTTCCCGCTGCCGGCTCACCTGATCGGGCAGACGCCGTGGTCCAAGGCGTTCCGCGGCCAGCCGGCGCTGGTGCCCAAGCAGCGCTATCTCGACCTGTGCCGCGGCGGCAGGCGCTTTGCGTTCATCGACGACATCCGCCGGCGCTGGCGGCCGAAGGTGGTGGTGTGCCTGGGCGAGCGCCATCTCGACGATTTCGTGCACGCGTTCTCGCTGGACGACGCGCACGCATCCGACTACATCCTGCAGCCCGCCGATCTCGCCAAGACGCTGCGGGTGCTCAGGCGCGACGGCACCACGTGGATCGTCTGCCCGGCGCTGGCCGGCGCATCGGGGCTGACTTCCGACGTGTTGCTCGAAGCGATGGGCCGATACCTGGCGGGCTGGCTCGCGCCGGCCGATTTTCCCGCGCTGCGCGCTGTGCAGACGGTGTAGGTGCAGCTGTAGCAATGCAGTGGCCGTTGTAGTTCTTGCATGCGGCCATTGTAAAAAAGACAACCTGCAAGGGGGCATCCGCGCGGCCGCAAAACGCTGCGCGAGAGCGGTTGGCGGCGTGCCGCCGCGGGCTTTCCCCCGCCAAGTAGGGGTGACACGGAAGTAGGGATTGTTTATCTAGTGTGCTGGCAGGACGCGGCAGTGCACTGCACCAAAGCGTTGTTGCCAGGTCCGCTTGCAGGGGGCAGCAAGGCCGCGCGATGCGCGGCAGGACCCGGTGGCGCAGGGCGCAGGTGACAGTGTGCGGCGATGACCAGGCGCATTGACCCACAGACCACGTATCGACGTAACGATCTCAGGAGCGAGAAGAGTGCAAACCAATATCAGGAATATCTTTACCCTCGGCATCATGGCGGCCGCGGCAGCGACGCTGGTTGCTTGCGGGGGCGGCTCGGATTCGCCGTCGACACCGTCGACACCGTCGGTCACTGTCAGCGGCAAGGCAGTCGACTTCTACGTGTCGGGCGCCACCGTGACCTTCCTCGACTGCAGCAACCAGACCGCGATCACCAACGCGACGGGCGACTTCACCTTCCCCGCGGGCTGCACCTCGAGCGCGCTGAAGGGATCCGGCGGCACCGACATCGGCACCGGCCAGCCGTTCACCGGCGTGCTGCAGTCGCCGGCCTTGCCCTACAAGGCAGGCGTGACGCCGATGCTCACGCCGCTGACCACGTTGCTGGCGCAACTCGGCGCCGGGCAGGCCGAGGCGCTGGCCACCAAGCTGGGCCTTGCCGGCAAGGACCTGACCTCGCTCGACCCGATGCAGGACGCGGCCGTGCTCAAGGCGGCCGTGGTGGTGCAGCAACTGGTGGAACAGGTCACCAAGACGCTGACCGGCGTGGCCAAGGGCGGCACGCTGAGCGCGGCCGATGCCGCGGCGGCGGCGGCCAAGGCGGTGGCCAGCGCGGTCGGCGCGGCGTCGGGCCCGGTTGACCTGACCAGCAGCACGCTGGTGACGTCGGTGGTGAGCTCGGCCGTGCAGAACGCCAAGGCGGGCCTGCCGGCAAGCCTGCAGGCGAACATCGACACGGTGGCGGCCAACGTGGCCGCGCTGGCCGGCCCGGTGGTGGCGACCCAGGTGGCGAACGTGAGCGCGTCGCTGGGCAACATCGTGCTGGGCACCACTCCGGCGGCCACGCTGGCCGCGCTGCAAGCGAGCGGCGCGGTCAATGGCGTGGTGGACAGTGCCAAGTCCACCACCACGAGCGCGCTGGTGTCGGCGGTGCCGGCGGCCACGTTGACCGACCCGGCCAAGACCGCGGGCCTGACGGCGCTGGGCACGGCGGTCGCGGCCGGCAACAGCGCGGCAATCCAGAGCGCGGCCACCGGCCTGGGCAGCGGCGCGGTGGACAGTGGCGCCATCGACAACGTGGCCAATGCCGTCAAGCCGGCCAACTTCATCCAGCTGGCGAGCGTGACCATCAACGGCCAGACCTTCCCGGTCAGCGACGCGGTGACGGTGACGGGCGGCACGCTCGGCGCCATCACGGTAGCGGTGTCGAAGGACGGCGACCCGTTCGCCGGCGGCGCCGCGGACGTGCGCGCGGGGCTGAGCTACACCTACAACGGCAACACGGTCAACGTGATCATCGAGAAGGTCTCGCTGACCTTCAGCGGCTCGGCGCTGACCGCCGTGCAGGTGCCGGTCAACACGACCTACTCGTTCAGCATCTCGGGCGCGACCTCGGCCAACGTCAGCCTGACCAACGCCGTCGCCGACAACCTGTTCAGCAGCGCCAACGGCGGCTCGCTGAGCCTGCCGTTCACCACCTTCCTCGGCAAGCTCAAGAGCGCCGGCGCGCTGAGCCAGGCGCAGATCGACGCGCTCACGCCGAAGGCGACCGCCACCTTCCCGGTGACGTTCGCGGTGACCGGCCAGGGCGGCAAGGAGGTGAGCGTGGGCACCCTGGTCAGCGGTACCGCGCAGAAGGCGCAGGTGCAGTCGGTGCAGACCGGCACGGCCACGGTGAGCGGCAACGCCATCAAGACCGCGGTCACGCTGAACCCCTGACCGGCGCGCAGCCGGGCCTTCCGCCCGCACGGGGAAGGCATGCCCGGTCATCCGCCGCGCGCGCCGGCAGGCCAGCGCGGCGGGTGGCCGGCTTCTTTTTTGCGTGCAGTGCGCCGGTTCCCGCTGGTCAGGGCCGCGGCGCATGCCGTGCATGAGGCCAGCCCACGGCCTCGGAGTCTCCTATGCTGTTGTTTCGCTCGCGCCGGCTCGGCAAGGCCGGTGCCCTGATGGTGGGCTTGTCGTGCGCGGGCGCGGCCAGCGCCGCGCCCGACGACGTGTTCATGCAGGCCGAGCCCGCCACGGGCGAGTTCACCTCCGTGCGCGTGGAAGCCAGCTTCGACATGGTCAACCGCTCGATGGACGTCTTCAACCAGGGCGGCAACAGCCTGCCGGACAACGCCGGCGACTACCGCGGCGGGCGGTTGATGCTGGGCTACAAGTTCTCGCCGCGCTGGTCGGCCTCGGCCACGTACTGGCGGCGCGGCATCGACTACGGCCCCGACAACAACCAGATCGACACCTGGATGGTGGCGCTGCACTACGACCCGCTGGCCGAGCCCGGCGCGCGCGACCGCGTCATGATGCGCTTCTCGCTGTGGGGCGACCGCTCGGGCACGCTGGACCGCTCCGCCGCGCTGAGGGTGCGCAGTGCCACCTTCAACGGCGTGACCGTCAACGACGCCAACGACATCCAGGCGCAGGCCGACGTGATCTTCTCGGGCGAGCTGACCGAGCGCAGCCAGTTGACCGGCTTCCTCGGCCTGGGCGCGAGCCGCGTGACCATCGGCGGCATCAACACGCGCCTGCAGCAGGGAGGCTGCAATTTCAACGTCGCCATCGGCTCGGACAACATCGCCAACGGTTCGCTGGCCGCGCCTTGCCGCACGGGCAACGTCAACCTGCAGTCGGCATCGTTCTCCACGGACGCGAGCCAGTACGGGCTCAACATCAACGACGATTTCAACTACGTGGCGGGCTACCTGAACCTGGGCGGCGCCTACCGCTGGAAGTACAAGGATTTCGCCGCGCGGCTGGGCTACCAGTTCCAGTACCTGCTGCGCAGCAACGTCGACAGCCGCGCGCAGGCCTACGGCACTTCGCCGATCCGTTCGAACCATACGCTGGGGCTGGAGCTGTCGTACGCGGTGGTGAAGAACGTGGAGGTGTTCCTGCGCGGGCAGGCATCGCTGCACAACTTCGTGGGGACCATCCCGTTTCTCTACAACGCGGCGACCGCCGGCAAGCTCGACCGCTATTACGGCTACGGCTCGATCGGCATCCGCTTCTCGGGATTCTGATGGTGCCGGCGGGCGGCGGTTGCGCGCCGGCGTGGCTGCCGGCGAAAAAGAGGGGTGCAGGTGCAGGGCGCCCCTGCACCCCTTGAGTGTTTAGCAAGGGGTCAGTCTTGCCAAGGTGAATTGTGGTTGATGTTGCACCGCGTCAGTACCCTGCCTTGGGGGGTGGACCTGCTTCGGAGGGGAATCCGAAACGCCCGGAAGCGCTCCGGTACTGAAAGAATGAGGTACTGGCGCACCGGCATGCCGCATCGCTCATTGCATCGCCTGCGCGCATCGCTGTGCGCAGGGTTGCCGTGCGCGAAAGCGGCAAGGCGGCAAGCGCGGGCGCACGTGGCGAACAGAACAAGAACAAAAGAAGAACGAGACGGGTGCGCAGAAAAACGAGAACGATCAGAACACCAAGAACAATGAATCGTGGTCAGGGTAGAGCGGACAGGTATGGCTTCCGGGAGCTTGAATTGCACTTCGCGTTAATCAGTGGCCAGGCTGGCGCCTGTCCGGGGCCGGACAGGCCGGACGCGTCCGTCACGGGGCCGGAGGAGGGCCCGCGCGACGCCTTGGCCGAACGCATCGCGCAACTGGGGCAGCGGTTGGGCGCGCCCGAGCTCGCGCCGCCGGGCGCGGAGGTGGTGGAGCGCAACCTGCAGACCGACGACCTGCTCGTGCTGAGCCGCGCCGAGCTGGTCGGCGCGATCGAGCTGGGGCATATCTATCCGGTGTTCCAGCCGCAGATCAGCGCGCGGCACGGCGGCATCGTCGGGCTGGAGGTGCTGGCGCGCTGGTCGGACAAGGGCTGCGAGCACGCGCCGGACAAGTTCGTGGAGAGCATGGCGGGCCACGGCGTGGAGACCCTGCTCATGGACCACTTCCTGTGCGCCTGCGCGCGCGTGCAGGCGCGCTTTCCGCGCTACCACGGCCGCTTCTCGCTCAACGTCAACCCGCGCACGGCGGCGGCGGTGGATTTCATTCCGGTGCTGCTGCGCGCGAGCATGTCGCACGGCCTCGACATTGCGCGGGTGGTGCTCGAGCTCACCGAGCAGACGCGCCTCGGGTGCGAGGGCGAGGCGCGCCTGCTGGAGAACCTCAACGCGCTCTCGAACCGTGGCATGGTGATCTCGCAGGATGACTTCGGCGCGGGTTATGCCTCGCTGCAGGCGCTCGGCCTGCTGCCGTTCAAGCAGGTCAAGATCGACAAGACCATGCTGCACCGGGCCCGCCATGCCGAGCGCGCGCGCCGGCTGCTCTCGCTGTCGATGGAGCTGGCGCGCTCGCTGGAGCTGCAGACCGTGGCCGAAGGCGTGGAGAGCGACGACGACATGGCGCTGGCAAGGTCGCTCGGCGCCGACCTGCTGCAGGGCTTTGCCATCTCGGCGCCGGTGCCGCTCGAGCGGCTGGGGGAGCTGGCGCTCTAGCCCGGGCGCCGGTCCTGGCTGCCGCGCGCGTCGACGTGCGCGGCGAAGCCGGTCCGGCCCGGCGCGATGCCGGACCGCAGCGTGAGCGCCGGGATGTCGTAGGCGCTGGCATTCTGCGCGCGGAACGGGATCGGCGCGGTTGTCCCGAGGCCGTCGAGGCGCTGGCCGAGCGCATCGCGGATGCCCGCGAAGCGCGCTTCGTCGACCCGGCCGGTCCGGTAGACCACGAACGGCGGCAGCACGTCGAAGCCGGGGTAGTACAGGATGCCGTGCTGGATCGGGAACAGCAGGTCGTCGATCGGGCCGTTGATGCCGCGCGGGCCGTAGTGCGACTCCCAGCCGCCGGCCGTGACCACCAGCATCGCGCGCTTGCCGGCCAGCGAGCCTTCGCCGTAGCGGTCGCCCCAGCGGGCGTCGGAGTGTTCGCCCACGCCGTAGCCGAAGCCATAGGCGTAGACGCGCTCCACCCAGCCCTTGAGGATCGCCGGCATCGAGAACCACCACAGCGGGAACTGCAGGATGACGGCATCGGCCCAGCGCAGCTTGTCCTGTTCGCGCGCGATGTCCGCGCTCTGCGTGCCGTGCTCGAATGCATGCCCGGAGTCGAGGGCGGGGTCGAAGCGCGCGCCGGGCTGGTGGTCCGTGTTGTCGTCCGCGTCGAGCGCGGCTTTCCACTTCATGGCATAGAGGTCCGAGACCTGAACCTCGTGGCCGGCCTCCCGGAGATGCCTGACCGTGAAGTCCCTGAGCGAGCCGTTCAGTGAGCGGGGCTCGGGATGGGCGTAGACGAGAAGTACGTGCATGGCTGGGCCTCGGGTTGCGATGAGCCGGGTGGTGGCGAGAACAGCAAGGTAGGCCCGCGCCGGGTATATTGGAAATGAATAATCCATATGCCAGGTATTGCCATGAATAATCTGCGACGGCTGGACCTCAACCTGCTGGTGACGCTGGACGTCCTGCTTGCCGAGCACAACGTGACACGCGCGGCGCAGCGCCTGCATCTTTCCCAGCCCTCGGTCAGCGTCCACCTGGCCCGGCTGCGGGAGATCCTCGGCGACCCGCTGCTGCTGCCCGGGCCGCGCGGGATGCGGCCCACGGCCCGCGCCGAGGCGCTGCGCGAACCGCTGCGCGAGGCGCTCGCGGCGCTGGAAAGCGCGGTCGCGCCCGCCAGCCCGTTCGACCCGGCCACGGCCAGCCAGACGTGGCGCGTGGTGGCCTCCGATTACGGCGAGTCGACCGTCCTGCTGCCGGCGCTGAACGGCTTGCGCGCGGCGGCGCCCGGCGTCCGGCTGGCGGTGCTCGAACTGATGCCGCCGCGCATCGCGAAGCAGGCGGAGCAGGGCGAGATCGACCTTGCCTTCCACGTCGGCGACGAGGCGTCGCCGGGCCTGCGCCACCGCACCCTGTTCACGGAGCGCTACGTGCTGGCGGGTCGCGCCGGCCATCCGCGCCTGAAGCGGCGGCCGACGCTGGCGCAGTTCTGCGCGCTCGACCACGTGATCGTGTCGCCGGACGGCGGGGGATTCCGCGGCGTCACCGATGACGCGCTCGCGCGGGCGGGCCTGACGCGCCGGGTGGTGCTGTCCGTGCCGCACTTCCTTTTCATGATGTCGGTGCTGGCGACGACCGACCTCGTGGCGATGCTGCCCGCGCGCCTCGTGCACGGCGTTGGTGCGCTGCAGGTGGTGGAGCCGCCCCTCGCGGTGCCGGGCTACGAGATGGCCATGCTCTGGCACGAGCGCAGCCACCGCGATCCCGCGCACCGGTGGCTGCGCGAATACATCGCGGGCGCGGTGTGAGCGGGGCAGGGCCGGGTGGAGCGGGGCGGCGCCGGTTTGACTACCGTTATATACAACGCTATATTTCGGAAACCGGGCGCCGCCAGCCAGTCGCGGCGCCCGTCTTCACAAGGCCGTGCCGTGAACCAGTCGTTGCTGATCCTCGATGCGTTTTCGCTGTCTCCCGGCGAGCCCGCGGCGCGCGCGCTGGCGGGCGTGCTGGAGAGCGCCGACGCGGGCCGGCTGCCCCGTTTCGCGCAATGGCTCGGGCTGGACGAGGCGGAGTTCTGGCGCATGCTGGAGCAGTGCTTTCCGGGCGCCCGGGCGGCGGGATGGGCACCCGAGTCCGCCCCCGTCGACGCGGCCGCGCTGCCCTGCGAGTTTCCCGACCTGGTGGACATGCTGATCGCCTCGGGCGACGCCAGCCGCCCGGCGATGCGCTGGGCCGCCCACGCGCTGGCCAGCGGCTGCTTCGGCGGCTCGCACCTGTGGCAGGACATGGGCCTGTCCGGCCGGCACGATGTCTCGCGCCTGCTGCAGGAATACTTTCCCGCGCTTTATGCGGCCAACACCGCGGAGATGAAGTGGAAGAAATTCTTCTACCACGAGTTGTGCCGGCGGCTGGATCTGCATCCCTGTCCTGAACCGTCCTGTGCCGCCTGCGACAATTACGTGGCTTGTCATGGGGCGGAGACGGTGGCGGTGCTCTGGCGCTAGCGGCGGGGTCTGGGCGCCTGCCCTCTCCCCCGGCCCCTCTCCCACAAGTGGGAGAGGGGAGCGCACCGGCAGCAGTGCCGGCGCTTCACGAAGCCGCAGCCCCCAGCGCCAGCGACCCCGCGCCATCCTCCGCCACCGACAGCGGCGCCCGCTGCCCCGGCGCGACATAAGCGGCTTCCAGCAGCGCCCGCGTGTAGTCGTGCTGCGGCCGGTCGAAGATGTCGGCCACGCTGCCTTGCTCGACGATCCTGCCCTGGTGCATCACGACGATGCGGTCCGCCACCTCGGACACCGCGGCGAGGTTGTGCGAGACGAAGAAGCAGGCAAAGCCGTGCTGCGCCTGCAGTTGCCGGAACAAGGTCAGCACCTGTTTCTGGATCGTCATGTCGAGCGCGGACACGGGTTCGTCCGCGACCACCAGCGCGGGCCGGCGGATCAGCGCGCGGGCGATGGCCACGCGCTGGCGCTGGCCGCCGGAGAGCGCGTGCGGATAGCGCTCGCCCAGTCCGTCGAGCCCGACTTCGGCCAGCATGGCGTCCACGCGCGCGCGGCGCTGGGCGCGCGTGAGCGGCTCGCCGTGGTTGAGCGGCTCGGCCACGATGTCGCCGATGCGCTGGCGCGGGTCGAGCGACGAGTACGGGTCCTGGAACACCATCTGGCAGGCCAGCCGGAAGTCGCGCCGGTCTTGCCGGCCGCCGCTGCCGACCGGTTGCCCGCGGAACCGGATCTCGCCGCCGGCGAGCGGCAGCAGGCCGATCAGCGCGCGCCCGAGCGTGGTCTTGCCCGAGCCGGAGCCGCCGACCACGGCCACCACTTCGCCGGGCCGGATCGCCAGCGAGACGCCGTCGACGGCGAGCTTGTCCGCCTGGCGCGAGAACAGCCGGTGCGCGCCGGGGTAGGCCACGGCAACGTTGCGCGCCTCGATCACCGGCGGCGCGTCGGCCACGGCGGGGCGGCTGTCGTCGCGCCGCGGCAGCGCGGCGATCAGGCTGCGGGTATAGGCTTCGCGCGGGTTGCGCAGCACCTCGCCGGCGCGGCCGGACTCGACCTGGTCGCCGCGCTTGAGCACCAGCACCGAATCGGCATAGTGCGCGACCAGCTGCAGGTCGTGCGTGACCAGCAGCACGGCGGTGCCGCTGGTGCGCGTGAGGTCGGCCATGATCTGCATGACCTCGCGCTGGCTCAGGGCATCGAGCGCGGTGGTCGGCTCGTCGGCGATCAGCAGGCGCGGCTTGAGCAGCATGACGCAGGCCAGCATGATGCGCTGGCGCATGCCGCCCGAGAACACGTGCGGGTAGGACGCCATGCAGCCTTCGGGGTCGGCGATCTGCACGCGCGCGAGCATGGCCACGGCGCGCTCGCGCGCGGCCTGCGCGGGGATCTTCTCGTGCAGCATCAGGCCTTCGCACAGTTGCGCGCCGACCGTCATGGCCGGGTTGAGCGAGACCATCGGCTCCTGGAACACCATGCCCGCGACCTGCCCGCGCAGCGAGCGCATGCCGCGGTCGGGCAGCGTGGCGACGTCGTGGCCGGCCAGCGTGATGGTGCCGCCGGTCTGGCGCACCTGCGACGGCAGCAGGCGCATCACGGCGCGCCCGGCCATCGTCTTGCCGCTGCCGGATTCGCCGACCAGCGCGAGCACCTCGCCCTGCGCGATGTCGAAGGAGATGCCGTTGAGGATGGGCGTGCCGGCGGCGCTGCGCAGCGTCAGGCCGCGCACGCTCAGCAGCGGGGCGCCCTGGCCGGCGGGGGGCGATTGGGGGACCGCGGGCATGCGGGCGTTCATCCTGGAATTCATCGTGGCTCCATGCGGGGGTCGAGCCAGTCGCGCAGCGCGTCGCCCAGCAGGTTGATGCCGAGCAGCGTCAGCGCGATGCACACGCCGGGCGCGATGCCCAGCCAGGCGGCGGATTCGATGTAGGGGCGGCCCGACGACAGCATGTTGCCCCAGGTGGGCGCGGGCGGCGGCACGCCGAGGCCGAGGAAGCTCAGCGCGCTTTCGGCCAGCACCACCCAGCCGAACATCGAGGTGCCGAGCACCATCAGCGGCGCGGCGCAGTTGGGCAGGATGTGGCGCAGCATGGTGACGAGCTCGCTGTTGCCGATCACGCGCGAGGCTTCCACGTATTCCTTCTCGCGCAGCGACAGCACGGTGCCGCGCACCAGCCGCACCACGGTGGGGGTGTAGGCCAGGCCCAGCGCCAGCACGATGCCGTACTTGTTGGCGCCGGTGACGACCATGATGCCGAGCGCGAGCAGGATGCCGGGGAAGGCGAGCAGGGCGTCGTTGAAGACCATCATCACGCGGTCGATCCTGCCGCGGAAGTAGCCGGCGATCAGGCCGAGCAGCGTGCCGAGCAGCAGCGCCACCAGCACGGTCAGCGCGGCCACCAGCAGGCTGGCGCCGGCGCCGGCCAGCAGGCGCGAGAGGATGTCGCGGCCGAATTCGTCGGTGCCGAGCCAGTGCAGGCTGCCGGGCGGCTTGAGCCGCATGCGCAGGTTCAGGCGCAGCGGGTTGTAGGGCGTCCAGATCACGGAGAGCAGCGCCATCGCCGTCACCGTGGCCACCAGCAGGCCGCCTATCAGCGCGTTGGTGCGTAGTTTCATGATGTCGCCACTCGCGGATCGAAGAGAGGGTAGAAGAGGTCCACGACAAGGTTGACCAGCACGTAGATGCCCGCGGTGAACAGCAGGCAGCCCTGCACCACGGGATAGTCGCGCGCGAAGATGGCGTCCACCAGCAGCCGGCCGAGGCCGGGCAGCGTGAACACGGTTTCCAGCACGGCGATGCCGCCGAGCAGGTTGCCCAGCACCAGCCCGATCAGGGTCCAGGTGGGCGCGAAGGCGTTGGGCAGCACGTGGCGCAGCAGCACGCGCAGCTCAGACAGGCCCTTGGCGCGCGCGTGGGTCACGTATTCCAGCCGCAGCGTCTCGATCGCGCTGGAGCGGGCCATGCGCGTGAGCACGCCCATCTCGATCAGCGTCAGCGTGATGACCGGCAGCACCAGGTAGCTGGCCGCGGCGCGCCAGTCCTGGCTGAAGGTGACGTAGCCCACCACCGGCACCCAGCCCAGCTTGAGGCCGACGAACAGCAGCAACAGCAGGCCCAGCCAGAAGCTCGGGATCGACAGGAAGAAGGTGGCGCCGGCGACGATCACCGTATCGGTCAGCGAGTTCTGCTTCCACGCGGCGAACAGCCCGGCCGGCACCGCCAGCAGGGTGGCCGCGCCCACCGCCACCAGCACGATGGCGGCGCTGACCTGGAAGCGCTCGAGCAGCAGCGGCAGCACCGCCTCGCCGCTGCTCAGCGAGTGGCCGAAGTCGCCGCTGGCCATGTGCGACAGCCACAGGCCGAACTGCACCAGGATGGGTTTGTCGAGGCCGAACTGGGCGCGCAGGTCGGCGAGCTGCTCGGCGGTGCCGGCGTCGCCGAGGATGAGCTGGGCCGGGTCGCCGGGGATCAGCCGCATCAGCACGAAGACCAGCACCGCCACCAGCAGCAGCGTCGGCACCGTCCACAGCGCGCGTCTAAGCAGGTACAGCAGGAAGGACGAAGACAAGGGAGGCTCCGGTTATGTTCATCTGGCTGTGGTGCATGCGGGGCGGGAGCGGCGCTAGCGCCTGGCCAGCGACACGCCCCAGGCGCGCGGCTGGCCCATCGGCCAGCCCTTGTAGCCCTTCACGTAGTCGCGCGCGGCGCTGGTGCGCATCTCCGAGTAGAAGAACACCGCCGGCACGTCTTCGAGCAGGCGCGCGTCGAGGCTGTCGAACATGGCCTGGCGCTGCGCGCGGTCCGTGGTGTTCATGCTGTTGCCCAGCAGGCGGATGGCCTCGGGCGTGTCCCACACCTTGCGCGGCTGGCGGTCCTTGGGGCCGATGATCATCTCGTAGGAGAGCGAGGCGTCGAGCCGCGCGGAGTACGTGAAGGCCATCGCCTGGTAGTCGCCGCGGTTGTAGCGGTCGAGCATGGTGGCCCAGTCGAGCACTTCCACGTCCACCTTGAGGCCGGCTTCGCTGGCCATCGCCTGCGTCAGCACGGCCATGTCGAACAGCGAGTTGTAGCGCTTGGTGGCCAGGATCTTGATGGTCTGGCCGCGGTAGCCGGCCTCGGCCAGCAGCTTGCGCGCGGCGGCGATGTCGCGCCCCGGCATGCCGGACTGCGCGCGGCCGTAGAACGGGCTGGCGCGCGGGATCACCGAGCGGTTCGGCTGCGCCGTGCCCTCGGTGAGGGCGTCCACCATCTCCGGCACGTCGAGCGTGAGGGCCAGCGCGCGGCGGATGCGCACGTCCTTGAGCAGCGGGTCGCGGGTCTGGAACAGCAGGCCGTTCAGGCTCATGGTGGGCATGCTCTGCATCACCAGCTCGGGGTGCCTGCGGTATTCGGGCAGGTCGTTGTCCTCCACGTCGAAGATCAGGTCCACGCCGCCGGACAGCAGCGCGGCCTTGGAGGCGGCCACGTCGGGGATGACCACGAAGCGCACCCTGGCCACCTCGGCGGTCTTGTTGCCGGTGTTGCCGTCGCGCTTGCCGGGCAGGGCCGCGTAGTCGGGGTTGCGCACCAGGTCGATGTACTGGCCGCGCTTCCACTCGGCGAGCTTGAACGGGCCGGTGCCGACCGGCTCGCGCCACTTGCCGTCGGGGCCGACGGAGCTGCGGTGGTAGACGCCGGCGCCGCCGCAGTCGGGCCGCGCCAGCGTTTCCAGGAACAGCGCGGAAGGGCGGTCCAGCGTGTAGACCACGGTCAGCGGGTCTTTCGCTTCCACCTTCAGCACCTTGGCCTGGCCGCGCCCGTCGAACTCGGACAGGCAGCGCCAGTTGTTGGCCGGCGTCATGTAGCGGTGCCACGAGAACACCACGTCGTCGGCCGTGAGCGGCGCGCCGTTGTGGAATCTCAGGCCAGGGCGCAGCGCGAAGGTGTAGGTCAGGCCGTCCGGCGAGGTGGTCACGCTCTGCGCCAGCAGCGGGCCCACGGTGGTGTCCTCGCGGAACGCCACCAGGCCTTCGACGATGTGCGAAACCACCGCGTCGGTGTTGGCATCGCGGTTGATGCCGGGATCGGTGGAGCGGATGTCCGCGTTCAGGCGGATGCGCAGCGTGTCCTGCGCCGGCTGGGCATGCAGCGCGGGCGCGCCCAGGGCCAGGCACGCCGCCAGGGTGAAGGTTGCCGTCAGCAGCCGGGCCAGCGGCCGCGCGGCGTTTTTTCGTCTCGTCTCCATCTCTCCTCCGGCCGCGTCAGGCGGCGACTGCCCGCCGGTGGGCGGGGGCCGCGCCATCCGTGCGCGGCTGCTGGATTTCCATGTCCAGAGTGAAGGTGGCGAAGGTGGGATGCAGCGCGGGCAGCATCGACACCTCCATCACGCCCAGCTCCGGCTCCATCACGATCATCGCCACCGTGGCCGACAGGTTGTTGCTCGTGTTCGGGCGCGGCGGGCGGCACACCGAATACGGGGTTTCGAAATCGTCGAACAGCGCGCGCTTGATGGTGTCCACTGTGATACTGCCGACGTGCGGCAGCACCAGTTGGCGCACGCGCTCGTCGCGGTAGAGCGAGTCCGGCATCTTCTGGATGCCGAGGTCGCGCAGCTTGGACAGCGCCACCGGGCTTTGCCAGTGGTTGGCGTGCACGATCACGCCCTGCTCGGGCAGCACCTGGAAGGTCTCGTCGGGCGCGCATTCGAAATCGATGGCCACGCCGCCGGCGTGGGCCACCATCATGTTGTTGGCCGCCGACTTGGCGCTCACGTACACCGACTGCATGGCGAAGGCCAGGCGCCGCTGTTCCAGCACCTTGCGGCGGATCAGCGCCAGCGGCACGCCGAGCGTGCGGTAGTCGCGTTCGCATTCGAGGTAGTTGGCGGTGATCGAGATGCCGGCCGCGTTCATGCCCGAGCGCGCCAGCGCGCCGGCCTCGGTGAAGGTGAGGTAGTCGGGGCCGTCTTCGCGGTGCACCTTGAGCACCACCGACGATTCGGCGCATTCCGCCTTCCAGTCCCAGTTCTGCGCGTGGATCACGCGGCCGCTGGCGGTGGCGCAGGGCAGCGCCACCACGCCGGTGCAGCCGTCCGGGTCCAGCGGCACCGGCTGCTGGTTGCGCATGCGGTCGGCCAGCTTGAGCACCTCGGTGCGCGCGTTGAGCATGACCACGGCGGCGTACTCCACCTGCGCGCCTTCGGCGATGCCCTTCATTTCCTCGATGTAGGTCGCGTCGAAGGCGGCAATGGTGGGCTCGAAGGTCGCCACGATCTTGCGCAGCTCGGGCCAGCCGAGCTTGTTGCTCTCCAGCTGCCGCGCATAGTGGTCGATGCCGCGCCGGATGCGCGCGGCGGCTTGTTCGCCGTATTGCCGGCCGCGCTCGCGCGGCGGCCCGCTGACCTCGATCAGCGGGCAGTGGGGAACGGTGTCACGGAAGGCGGAATGGTCGTCGGGATGGCTGGACATGGGAGGGAGCGTTCTCGGAGTCGGATATTGTCGCGGCAACGTGGTCGGGTCCGGGCGCTGTCGCTATGGTGTAACCGCGGTGTGCTGCGGGTTGTGCTGCGATTAAGTGTATTTTGTTGATATAAAAAAATCAACGAATACTTGGGCGGCACGCCCGCTCCCCGCGGCGGTGCATGCCGGCTGCCGGCCGGGCACCACCGGCGCGCTCGGCGAACCACCTGGCGGACGCGATTTCCCTTTCCCGGTGCGAGACCATCGGTATTTTCCCCAGGCGCGTGCGCGCTTGCCGCTATGCCGCGCCGCAGCGCCATCCTGCCACCGGCGCCGTGCCGGTCCGCGGCCGCCCGGCGACCTCCGGACACCTTCGTCCGGACCCGCCACTGCAGACCCGGCCTGCTTCCTTCGCGCCGCCGCGCCTCGCCCCCTCCGATCTGGCGTTTCGCAGCATCCCGCACGCTAAATGTATTGTTTATGGTGTTTTGGATTCACAATAGACACTTAATATTGGCGTCGCCCGCTGAAACAATGGAGGCGCCAATTGATGAAATTGTCGACATTGCGAGGGGGCGGGCACGGTTTTGTGCTGTTCATGGCACAGGACGGGCCTTTCGTGCCTGCATTCCCTCGTGACCCGATAAGACATCCTGTCACACAAAAAACACATGACTCCGGGCTTCCGCCGGGGCCGTGGCGCTTGTGCCTGGACAGGGTTGGTACACGCCGGCACGAGCCAGACCGGCACTCGACTTTGACAACGAGGGGAAACCTGAAGCATGAAGAAAACAGCATTGGTGGTGGCGGCCCTTGCGGGGCTGCCCGGCAGTGGCGCGTTCGCGCAGTCGTCGGTGACGCTGTATGGCGTGGCCGACGTCGGCGTGGAGTTCGCCAATCATCAGAAGGGCGCCGGCGACAGCGTGGTGCGGATGCAGTCGGGCAACCTGTCCGGCTCGCGCTGGGGGCTGCGCGGCGCGGAAGACCTGGGCGGCGGCATGCGGGCCATCTTTGCGCTGGAGAGCGGCTACAACGTCGACGACGGCAAGAGCGGGCAGAGCGGGCGGCTGTTCGGGCGCCAGGCATGGGTGGGGCTGAGCACCGCCTATGGCTCGCTGACGCTGGGCCGCCACAACACGCCGATGTACGACATCGGCGTCCAGTACGATCCGATGGGCATTTCCACGCGCTATTCGATCGGCGTGCAGGACGACGTCTTCCAGTCGCGCGCGGACAATTCGCTCAAGTACACGGGCAAGTTCGGCCCGGTGACGGCCAAGCTGCTGTACAGCTTCGGCGCCGACGGCACCGCCGGCACCAATGGCGAGGTGCCCGGCCATTTCACGGTCGGCCGCGAATACGGCGCCAGCCTCGCCTACGAGAGCGGGCCGCTGGCCGTGGCCGCCGTCTATGACGAGCAGGACGGCGACACCGTGGCGAGCGAGGGCGACCGCACGCGCAAGGCGGCGCTGGTCGGCACCTACGCCATCGGGCCGACCAAGACCTACCTGGGCTACCGCTACGGACGCACCATGACGGCGCCCCTGAACCAGACGACGAACCTGTACTGGGCGGGCGTGCAGTGGGACATCACGCAGGCGTGGTCGCTGACCGGCGCGGCCTACTACCAGGACTTCCGCGCCTCCGGCGCCGATCCGTGGCTGTTCATCGTGTCGGGCGGCTATGCGTTCTCGCGCCGCACGGACGTCTACCTGAACGTGGCCTACACGCGCAACAAGGATGACTCGAACCTGGGCACTGGCGGCTTCGGCTCGACCGTGCCGGGCAAGAGCCAGACCGGCGTGCTGCTGGGCATCCGGCACAAGTTCTGAGCGGCGCCAGGCAGGCGGGCCTGGCCCGCCGCGCCTTGCGCGCGGCGAGCGGCTACTCGTCCTTCACCTTGCTCAGGTAGGACGGCAGCGGCGGCTGCTTCATCCTGCTGACGATGTCGAAGCGCAGCATCCAGCGTTTCCTGGCCTCGTTGATGTGCTCGTACAGCAGGCTCGCGGTGCGCTGCGGGTCGTCCGAGAGCAGGGCGTCGATGATCTGCAGGTGTTCGGTGAAGGCATCGTTGATCAGTTGCCCGGGAATCTGCAGGTACGGATCGGCCAGGTAGCGGGTCGGCACGAACAGTACGTGCGTGCGCGCGAGCGCGACCGTCATTTCCTTGTTCGGGCAATACGACAGCAGGCGGATGTGCAGGTCCGTCTCCGCCTCGTCCATGTCCTTGGCCTCGCGCTGCCCGCTGGCGATCTGGGCGGCCAGCTTGTCCCGCACGCCTTCGAGCCAGGCGCGCGGCACGCGCGCGGCCGCCTGCACCAGCGCCACGGGCTCGACCAGGCAGCGCATCTCGAACAGGTGGCCGATGCGCTCCTGCGTCACGCGCTCCGCGATCCAGTGTCCGCCCTTGTCCTTCGACAGCATGCCGACGCTGTGCATGCGCGCCATCACGTCGCGCGCGACCGTGCGGCTGACGTCGAAGTGTTCCGCGAGGCGTTCCTCGGTGATGCGCACGGTGCCGAACAGCACGCGCGTGCACAGCTCCCGCTCGACGGCGGCATACATGCGCTGCCACTGCGGCTCGCCGGTCAGGTCGACCTGCTCGAGCGTGGCGACGCGGCCCGCGCATTCTCCCCGGGCCTTGCCCGCGACCCGGTAGCCGCGCCCTTCGTTCTCGACGAGCAAACGGTCCGAGCACAGCATGGCGAGCGCGATGCGCGCGGGCGAGCGGCCGATGCTGAACGACCTCGCCACCTGCGCCTCGAGCAGCTTTTCTCCCGGAGCGATGCGCCCGCTTTCGATCATCTCGCGCAGCAACTGATAGGTGCGATGCTGGATCGATCCGCCAACCTCCGCATCGTTGGATGCGGCGGGCGGGAAACTGGCGCTGGTGGACAACTGGCTCATGGGCAGGAAGAGTGGACGCGATGGCTGAACGATACTACCGCACTTGCGCCGCGTACAGCCGCCGCCGCTACCGCCGCCGCCGCTGCCACCGCCATGCGCTCAGGCCAGGAACATGCCGATTTCCCGGTCGATCCGGCCCGCCGTCTCCGGGTCCGCTTCGGACGCCGCCAGATGCCCGTCCTGGCTGGGCAGCTGGACGAGTTGGCAGTCCGCGATGTGCTGCGCTGCCCAGATGCCTGCCTCGACCGGGTTGTAGAGGTCGAGCCGCGGCACCGCGATCAGGGTCCGCGCCCGGATCGCGGCGAGCGCCCGCGCGGTGTCGCCGCCGAAGCCCGGCGTGGTGCCGACGTCGTGGGCGTCGTAGGCCCACGACTGGTAGATCCAGTCGAGGGGATCGGCCTGCTGCCGGCGCCACCATGCCGTGCGCCGCGCCAGCCAGTCGTGCATGCCGTCCAGCGTGGCATCGGCGACATCGGCGGCAAAGCGCGTGGGGCTGCGCATGGCCAGGATGTGCGTGACCGCGACCCACGCGGTCCAGTCGACCTCCGCCGATGATCCGGCGCCGCCCGCGCGCAGCGCGAGCCGGGCCGTCTCGTTGAGCGCCTGGGACCAGGGCGCGGTCTTCGCCATCGGCACCAGCGCGACGATGCGCGACATCGCATCCGGATACGACACGCCCCATTGCAGCGCCTGCATGCCACCCATCGATGCGCCCGCCACCGCGTGCAGCGACGCGACGCCGAGCTGCTCGAGCAGCCGCTTCTGGCTGCGCACCATGTCGCGGATCGTGAAGCGCGGAAAGCGCTCGCCCGGCTGCGTGGCCGAGTTCGACGGCGACGAGGACAGGCCGTTGCCGAGCGCGTCGACGACGATGGTCGTATAGCGCGCGGGATCGAGCGCGCGGCCCGCGCCGATCAGGAAATCCAGCCGGTGGTGCGTGCTGCCGATGGCGCACAGGCCGAGCACGACCGGTTTCGACTTGTCGTCCAGGTCGCCGTGCACGACGTAGGACAGGCGCAGGTCGTCGATGGCTTCGCCCGATTCGAGCGGGAAGCGGCCGAGCGCCGCGCCGCGGTGCGGCGCGTCGATCCATCCGTCCTGCAGGGGAGGATGGCGCGGGATCATAGCTCGATCACGGCGCGGATGTCGCTGCCCGCCGCGAGCCGGTCGAGCCCCTCGTTCACCTCGCCGAGCGTGATCGTCGAGGTCACGTATTCGTCGAGCTTCAGCGTGCCGTCGAGATACGCCTGCGCCAGCGCCGGAAAATCGCGCGCCGGCTGCGCCGCGCCGTAGCTCGAGCGCACGATGCGCTTCTCGCCCATCAGCGCGCCCCAGCGGAACGCCATCTCGGCATCGGCCGGCAGCTTGCCGAGCCACACCACCTGCCCGCCCGGGCGCACGAGGTCGACGCTGGCGCGGAACCCGGCCGGGTTGCCCGCCGCCTCGAACACATGGTCCGCGCCGCGGCCTTCGGTCAGCTCCAGGTGCAGCGCGCCGAGCGTGTCGTCGGCAACCAGCGCGTGCGTGGCCCCGAGCTTGCGCGCGACCTCGAGCCGCTGCGGCTGCCGGTCGATGGCGATGATGCGCGCCGCGCCGGCCATGCGCGCGCCCTGCACGGCCGACAGCCCGACCGCGCCGCAGCCGATCACCGTCACCGTCGCGCCCGGCTCCACCTGCGCGACGTGCGCCACCGCGCCGTAGCCGGTCATCACGCCGCAGCCGATCAGGCAGGCGCGCGCGAACGGGATGTCGCGCGAGACCGGAATCGCGCAGTCCTCGCTGACCACGCACAGCTCGGCGAAGCTGCCCGAATACATCAGTTGATGCACCGGCTGGCCGTCCCACGCCAGGCGCGGACGCCCGTCGAAATGGAACGACTGCGCCGCGTGGTCGCGGTAGGGCTGGCACAGGACATGCTGCTGGCGCCGGCAGTAGAAGCAGGTGTTGCAGTGCGGGTTCCACGACGTCACCACGTGGTCGCCGACCGCGACGCTGCGCACGCTGCGCCCAATCCATTCGACCACGCCCGCCGCCTCGTGCCCGGGCACGAACGGCAGCGGCGTGCGCAGGTCGCCGCGCACCGCTTCCAGGTCGGTATGGCACAAGCTCGTCGCGCGCACGCGCACGACGACGTCGGTGTCTTCCAGCGCCGCCAGATCGAGCGATGCGACCCGAAGCGGGCTGCCCGCTTCGACCATGACTGCTGCATTGAATCCCAAACCGTCTCCCTCCGTTGATCGTTGCGCCCGGTTGCGCCCGGCCGCGCTCAGCGCTGCTGGGCCGCGCCCTTGTACAGGATCTTCCAGTTGCGCTCGCCGATCTGCTGATGGAGCGCGACGAACGCCGGGTCCAGTTCCGCGGTCGGCCTCGGCTCGTGCTCGAACGTGTTGAAGGTGTCGGTGCCGCGCACCAGGGTGGCGCTGTCCTCGCCTTCGAGCTGGCGCACGTAGGTCGGGATGTAGCGGATCGCGTAGCCGATGCGCCGGTTGGCCGAGTCGTTGGGCGGCGAGCCGTGCACGATGCGCACGTGGTGCAGCGACATTTCGCCCGGTTCGAGCTCGATCGACACCGCCTGCGACGCATCCACCTCGACGGCGATTTCCTGGCCGCGCGTGAGCAGGTTGTTGGCCGAGAACGTGTCGCGGTGCGGTATCTGGTCCAGCAGGTGCGTGCCGGGGATGACCTGCATCGCGCCGTTGGCGCGGTTGCTCTCCGACAGCGCGACCCAGGCGGTCACCACGTCGGGCTTGGACAGGCCCCAGTAGGTGGAGTCCTGGTGCCACGACACGAAGGCGGGGTCGTGCGCGTTCTTGATGAAGAAGCTGCTGGCCCAGGCAAGCAGGTTCTCGCCGTAGAGGTCCTCGATCGCGTTGACCACGGCATCGCTGCCGACCAGTTCGTTGAGCCACGGGAACAGCAGGTGGCTCTTGAGGTTGAGCGCCTTCTTCACGAGCGGGCTGTCCGAATGCTCAAAATCTTCGAGCCGCTTGCGCAGCTCCAGCGCCTTCTCGACCGGCATCACGCGAATCGGCGCGACGTAGCCGAACTTCTGGAAGTGCTCGACCTGTTGCGGAGTCAGTGACTTCAACATGCAATCTTCTCCAGTGAATTGTTATGTGGGTTGTGTGACGTGGTGATAAACAGTGAAACAGTGGTGATGAACCGGTTGTCAGCCCGCCAGCGCGCGCGCCGGCGCGCCCGTGACCGTGACGTGCGGCACGCCGCGGGCCGGCATGCGGAACCCGCCGTCGAGCAGGATGCGGCCGTCGGCTTCGCGCACGTCGGTGATGCCGCACAGCGCCATCGTCATGTCGAGCTCTTCGCGGATGATCTCGAGCGCGCGCGTCACGCCCGCCTCGCCCAGCGCGCCGAGCGCGTACAGGAACGCGCGGCCGATGTACACGCCGCGCGCGCCGCAGGCGAGCGCCTTGAGCACGTCCTGCCCCGAGCGGATGCCGCCGTCCATGTGCAGCTCGATCTCGCCGCGCACGGCCTCGGCGATGCGCGGCAGCATCGAGATCGTCGACGGCGCACCGTCGAGCTGGCGCCCGCCGTGGTTCGACACGATCAGCGCGTCGGCGCCGCAGTCCAGCGCGATCCTGGCGTCCTCGGGGTCGAGGATGCCTTTGAGGATGAGCTTGCCGTTCCACTGGCTGCGCACCCACTCGATGTCCTTCCAGGTGAGCGTCGGGTCGAACTGGTTCTGCGCCCACTCGGCCATCGAGGCGATGCCGGTCACGCCCGGCGCGTGCCCGACGATGTTGCCGAACGTGCGGCGCGGCGTGCGCAGCATGCCGGCGCACCACGCCGGATAGCGCGCGAGGTGCGCGAGATTGCGCAGCGTGAGCCGGGGCGGCGCCGACAGGCCGTTGCGCAGGTCCTTGTGCCGGCGCCCCTGGATCTGCAGGTCGAGCGTCAGCACCAGCGCGGAGCAGCCCGCCACCTGCGCGCGCCGGATCAGGTCCGCGATGAACACGCGGTCCTTCATCATGTAGAGCTGGAACCAGAACGGCTTGGTGGTGTGCGCGGCTACGTCCTCGATCGAGCACACGCTCACCGTCGACAGCGTGAACGGCACGCCGAAGCGCTCGGCCGCGCGCGCGGCGAGAATCTCGCCGTCCGCGTGCTGCATGCCCGCGATGCCGGTCGGCGCCAGCGCGAGGGGCATCGACACGGCGTGCCCGGCCATCGTCGAGGCCAGGTTGCGCCGGCTGAAGTCGACGGCCACGCGCTGCCTGAACTTGAGCCGCGCGAGGTCGTCCTCGTTCGCGCGGTAGGTCGATTCAGTCCACGAGCCGGCGTCGACGTAGTCGTAGAACATCTTGGGCACGCGGCGTTTGGCGCGCTGGCGCAGTTCCTCGATGGTGGCGAAATGGGTCATGTCGGTACGGCTGGCAGGTTGGAATGAAGAGGCGAGGGCCCGGTGGCGCTCATGCGATGCCCGGCTCGAACCGCGGCTGGCGCTTGGGCGTGCGCACGCAGACCGCCACCAGGATCGCGCCGAGCGCGGCAATGAGGCCCGTGAGCAGGAACGCGCTCTTGAAGTTGCCCGACCACTGCACCAGGAAGCCCGTCAGCGCCGGCGCGACGATGCCCGCGAGGTTGGCGATGAAGTGGATGAAGCCGCCGATGGCGCCAACCCGGTCCTTCTCGACCGTATCGAGCACGATCGCGAAGTAGGTGTTGTACGAGGCGTACATGAAGAACACCCCGGTCGCCATCAGCGCCACGGCGCTGGTGAGTTCCGTGACGGTGCCCGTGGCCGCGATGCAGGCCGCGCCGGCGCCGAGACTGGTGATCAGCACGACCTTGCGCGCGAAGATCGCGCGGCCGGTGCGC
Source organism: Cupriavidus sp. FW216-B1 (assembly GCF_058789195.1). Taxonomy (NCBI): domain Bacteria; kingdom Pseudomonadati; phylum Pseudomonadota; class Betaproteobacteria; order Burkholderiales; family Burkholderiaceae; genus Cupriavidus; species Cupriavidus sp. FW216-B1. The sequence continues at coordinate 236,832 of NZ_JBYTEL010000001.1, forward strand.
CGGAACAGGTAGTCGCACACCACGCCGCCGGCGATCAGGCCGGTGGCGCCCACCGCCCACGGAATCACGCTGACCACCGCCATCTTCTGGATGCTCAGGTGATGCGCCATCGTCAGGTAGCTGGGGAACCACGACAGGAAGAAGTAGAGGATGTAGGCGTAGCCGAAGAACGCGAACGCGGTGGCGAGAATGGCGGGCTGCAGCAGGTACTCGCGCAGCGGCGTGACGGTGCCCGGGGTGGTCTCGCGCGGCGCTTCCGCGCTGGCCGTGGCGGGCTCGTCGGGCGCGACTTCGGGGTTGTCCTTGGCCATCAGCAGCCAGCTTATCACCCACAGCAGGCCGACCGAGGCGATGATCACGAACGACACGCGCCAGCCGACGCTGACCGCGAGGAAGCCGACGATCGGGCCGGCCAGCGCCGCGCCCAGCGACTGTCCCGAGTTGGCGATGCCGATCGCGCTGGCTTGCTGCGCGCGCGGGAACCAGTTCGAGACGAGCTTGTTGATGTTGGCGCAGAACGGTCCTTCGCCCATGCCGAAGACCACGCGCACGGCCAGCAGGCTGGCCAGCCCGACCGTGGTCGCGGTGAGGCCGCAGAACAGCGACCAGACCAGCATCGACACGGTCAGCACGCGCTTCGGGCCGAAGCGGTCGGCCGCGTATCCGCCGACGAAGCAGAACAGCGCGTAGCCGACGAAAAAGCTGCTGAAGACGATGCCCAGTTGCGCCGGGTCCAGATGCAGTTCCTGCGCGACCAGCGGCGCCGTGATCGACAGCGCCGCGCGGTCGAGATAGCTGATCGCCCCGCCCACGAACAGCAACCATATGAGCGTCCAGCGCGAGCGTGTCTCCATGAGTGTCTCCTTTGTTGACTGCTTTATCGGCAGATGCGCTGCCTGCGTCTTGATGTTATTTGGTACATTGCATCCAATGTGCATTCAGAGTAATGACGGGGTCGCGGGATGTCAATGTGGCGATGGCTAGTGATTACCCTTGGTGCGTGTCCGGATGCCTGCCGGGGGATGCCATGCGCCGTGGTTTGCGCGGTTTGCGCGGACGTGACGGAGCAGCGGGGGGGGGGGGGGGGGGGGGGGGGGGGGGGGGG